>JBEGPH010000026.1:0-11765 GCA_041181555.1 Actinomycetota bacterium
GGTGGGTTTACCTGAATCATCCTGAGGTGATTGCTCACCGCCACACTGGTTCGCCAGTGCCATACGGCCACCGACAGAACGTTGATTACTCCTCTCCAAAGTTCCGCGCCCTCTGCGAGCCACTGATTCGCAAGATGGCAGAACGCTACGGCTCGCACCCATCCGTGATTGGTTGGCAGGTAGACAACGAACCAGGCGCAGAGCTCCTGCACAACGACGGCGTATTTGAGTCTTTCAAGAAATCACTTGAGGCCGAGTACGGCACGGTGGATGCGCTTAACACAGCTTGGGGATTAACCTACTGGTCGCATGCGCTTGCATCCTTTGACGAACTTTGGCGCCCTGATGGAAACACTAATCCGAGTTACCTGCTTGCTTGGCGACACCATCAGGCAAAGATCACTAATGACTTTTTGCATTGGCAACGCGAACTGGTTCGTTCGATAATTCCAGCGGAGCAATTTATTACCACCTGTGTTGCGCTTAGTCGTCCGGGAATGGACAATTTCACGATCGGTGAATCTTTGGATGTGACTTCGGTCAACGTTTATTACGCGTCGCAGGATGGCTTGGCTCATCCGACTCACAAACCAGCACCCGGAGAAGATGTGGCGAAGCCGTTTTGGGTGCCGCTGCATGGAGCATCCGCGCTCAACATGATTTGCGATACCGCTCGCGGCATCAAGCAACTGAGACCAACGGCAACTCCGAATCACAGGGCCCGGCAATGGCGGCATTCCCGCACTACCCTGGGCAGTTCAAGCAGGCCGCAATAAACATGGTCTCGCGAGGTGCCGAGATGGTGGAGTACTGGCACTGGCACACACTTCCATACGGCATCGAAAACCACTGGGGTGGGGTACTGCCACAGAGTTTGGTGCCTGGCCGCACCTACGAGAGCTTTGTAGAAACAGCCAAGGCGATGGATGTTTTGTCTGGCTTGGGCAAGCTCAAGCCGGCCCAGGAAGTGGCTCTAGTGCTCTCTACCGCCTCGCGCTGGGCCTTTGAGTTCCAGGGGCCGATTCGTCAGCCAAACGGCTGGGTTGACCCAGCCAGCTACGAAAAGACGGCACAGTCGACCTATGAGATTGCCTACTCAAACGGTCTCGGCGTGCAGATTTACGGCGACAATCAGCTGCCACTGAACGGCCCCATTTCAGAGTTTGTGGCCAAGCACCCGATCATGATTGTGCACAGCTTGTATATAGCGTCTGACGAGGTACTCGCGTTTGCCAGACGTTACGCGGAAGCTGGCGGACATCTGGTACTCACTCCGCGTACCGGATTTGCGAAGCCGAACAACGTAATTCGCACTGAGACTCAGCCGGCAGGCTTCGTGGATGTTGTTGGAAACTACAACGAGTTCTCAAACTTGACCAAACCTTGTTCAGTGGTAACTCCAAATGGCAAGCACCGTTCTTTGGTGAATACGCTGCATTGACGAAGGTCTCACTCGGCAAGGGCACTGTTCGTTACCTCGCGGTTTACCCGGATGCAGAACTTTCGAAGTTCATCGGTACAGAACTCGCTGCTGAAATTGGCTTCAAGTCAGTAGTTACATCATCAAGTGAGAGCGTGGTCGTTAATAGTGCAGCACTTGCAGATGGACGCAATGCCCACTTCGTTTTCAACTGGAGTTGGCAGCCAGCGGAATTGAAATTTGCCAAGCCATTGCGGTCCGTTATAGACGAAACCCCAGGAGAATTATCTGCCTGGGGAGTCGCCGTATTTACTGACTAATTAGTTCAGCACCAGAGAAGTTGTTGCTTCAATTTTGCTGACGCTCGAGGCGGCGTGCAGTTCGAAGGTGCCGGCCTCGTATTTCCATCCGCCGTCATAGTTAGCGAACTCGCGTCCGCGGATTTTCACTTCAACCTGCTTGCTTTCGCCGGCGTTGGCGTGCACCGCAGCGAAGCCAACCAACCAGCGCACTGGACGGTCAATCTTGCTGTCATGGCGTGACGCGTAGATCTGCACTACGTGCTTGCCTGAACGAATTCCGGTGTTGGTCACCTGTACCTTGGCGGTGAAGTCTTCTCCCGCTGAGGCACTTGCTGGAGTATCGATCGAGTCGATTTTCCAGGTGGTGTAGCCGAGCCCGTAACCGAACTCGTAGGCGGGTTTTACTCCACTCTTGAGCCAGGCACGGTAGCCGATGTGGATACCCTCTTCGTAAGTGACGTGGTTTCCCGGCTGCGAGGCGTCGCAGTTGGTCACTGGCACATCTTCAAACTTGTCGGCCCAGGTGGTTGGTAGGCGGCCACCAGGTTCGGCAGCGCCAGAAAGCATGTCGACCAGAGCGTTACCCATTTCTTGTCCACCGAAGTAGGTAAGCAGAACGGCACGCACTTTGTGTCGCCAAGGCAGTAACACTGGCGAGCCTGAGTTGACCACCACGATGGTGTTTGGGTTTGCAGCAACTACAGCCTCGACCAATTCGTTCTGGCGACCAGGTAGGTCTAGGTTCTTGCGGTCTAGGCCTTCCGACTCAACCTTTGAGTTGGTTCCAACGACAACAATCGCAAGATCTGATGCTTTTGCTGCAGCAACTGCATCGGCAATGTTTTTGTCACCCAGGTTTGGATCTGCTTCGATTCCGAAAATAAAGTTTTGAGCTGCAGCTTGCAGGCCGGTTCGGCCTCTCCAATCAACTTCGATGTCGATCCTGATTGCCTTGCCAATTTCGAAGTTGTGCTTCTTGCTGGTAAACGGTGGATCCATGAGTGGAATGAATGGGTCTTCGGTTTCCACCGGCAAGTGTGCGTCGATGAAGAGCTTGCCATCAAACCAAATTTTGGTCGGTTGCACTGTTGCGTAACCGAATAGCTCCTCGCTGGTTTCGGTCGGTGTGTAAACGGTAGAAAGTTTTAGCTTGCTCGTGGTTGGAATTGGCACATCCATGGCACCAAGCCAAAGCAAGTTACTTCCTAGTCGTTCTTCTGTGTAAAGCAAGTTGTCGTTTTCATCCAGGAACTCCACGTGCACTCCACCGTTGTTGGTGTGTGGGTTACGTAGTGAGTGCTGTGGAAGTTCGGCCACGCCAACTTGAACCACTGCACCGATTGAGTAACGCACGTTGGTGCCGAGTTCTGCCTTGAGCGCATCGAGCGGAGTGACAACAGTCTTTGGCATAACCGTTGCAGATCCACCACCCTGGGTGCGGGCAGCAAATGCGTTGTGCCCTAGTAGGGCAACCTTGCCGACCTCCTTGAAGTTGATTGGCAAAATGCCATCGTTCTCTAGAAGCACTGAGCCTTCGCTGGCAGCCTTGCGAGCAAAGGCCACACCCTCTGCCGCGATGTCGTTGTGACGGGGTGGGTTTGCCGGAGTAACGCCATCCTTACCAACGGCGCCAACGCGCTGTGCTAGCACTAGAAGTCGGATGACCTTACGGTCGATTGTCGCTTCGTCTATCTCGCCATTGCGCACTGCGGCTACTAGGGCCTCGCCCCAAGGACCCACCGGACCAGGCATGACTAAATCCTGCTCGGCCTTGGCAGACTCCAAACTGCGAACCGCGGTCCAGTCTGAGATGACAACGCCGTCGAAATTCCATTTGCTTCGCAGTGGGTCTTGGAGCAAAACGTTTTCGGTTGCCGTGGTGCCATTGATCTGGTTGTACGAAGACATGATGGTCCAGGCACCACCTTCGACTACTGCATCCTCGAATGGACGAAGGTAAAGCTCGTTGAGTGTGCGTTCGTCAACGCGAACGTCTACCGTGTAGCGATCGGTTTCAAAATCGTTCGCCACGTAGTGCTTTGGGCAGGCACCTTTGCCGAGTGACTGCATTCCCCTTGTGTAGCTTGCGGCTAGTGCACCGGTGAGCATTGCATCTTCACTTAGACATTCAAAGTGACGACCACCAAGAGGTGTGCGGTGCAAATTGATTGTCGGACCAAGCACTACATCTACGCCTTTGCGCTTTGCCTCCTTGGCAAGAATCTCGCCGTACTCCTTGGCAAGTTGAACGCTCCACGATGAACCGAGAGCTGTGCCTGAAGGAAGGTTTAGCGAGTTATCGCGCTCATCCCAAAATTCTCCACGCACACCCGCAGGACCATCAGACAGCAACATCTTGCGCAGGCCGATGTTGTCGTTTGGTACAGTGTTCCAAAAGTCGTGACCGGTGAGAAACGCCACTTTCTCTTCGAGTGTGAGCTTGGCGGTTAGTTCGACTGCTTTGTCGTATGACATTGTGTTGCTTTCTTTTGTTAATGAATTTAAATGAGGCCGGCAGCGAGCATCTTTCGACGCTCCTCTCGGCGCTTGGTCTGCTCGATTGGGTCTGGTACAGGTGCCGCCATCATCAAACGCTTCGTGTATGCGTGGCTAGGTTTGGTAGAGACTTGCTCACCATCGCCCCACTCCACGATTTCGCCCTGGTACATCACAGCGATGCGGTGACTTAGGTGGTGCACAACTGCGAGGTCGTGAGAGATAAAGAGGTAAGCCACTCCGGTGCGCTCTTGGATCTCTAGGAAGAGGTCGAGTACGCGCGCCTGAGTGCTTAGGTCCAGCGCCGAAACAGGCTCGTCACAGACGATGAGCTTCGGATCTAGTGCCAGGGCACGAGCAATCGCGATGCGCTGGCGCTGACCACCGGAGAATTCTCGTGGGCGGCGGTCGGCTGCGTCAGAAGGTAGTGCAACTGCGTCAAGTAGTTCGCGCACGCGCTTTGACGCGGCTTCCTTGGTCCAATCACGAACCATCAGTGGCTCGGCAAGAATCTGCTCGATTGACATCGATGGGTTCAATGATGAGTAAGGGTCTTGGAAGACCACCTGAATATCACGGGCTAGGTCGCGGCGCTCATCGCGAGATGCGTGTGAGATCTCGTGACCGTTAAGTTTGATCGACCCAGCGGTCACCGGAGCAAGTCCAAGTACAGCACGACCTAGAGTGGTCTTGCCCGATCCGGATTCACCAACAAGACCAACGCACTCACCAGGGCGAATGTCGAGTGAAACTCCCTTGAGTGCTTTAAAGTCCTTCTTGCGACCCTTGCCCTTGTAGGTGACTTCTACGTTTTCAATATTTAACAAAGACATGCTTAGTTGCCCTTCGGTGCTACGTACTTACCGCGGCCTGGCCCACCCTCGAGGATCGAGTTGAGAAGTTGCTGCGTGTATGGGTGCTTTGCTTTCTTGAAGATCTCAACCACACCACCAGCTTCAATGATGCGACCGTTCTGCATTACGTTGATGTAATCGCAGAGGTCGGCTACCACTCCAAAGTTGTGGGTCACTAGAAGCAAAGCGGTGTTGGTTTCCTTCTGCAATTCGCGCAGCAAATCGAGAACCTCTGCCTGAACTGTCACGTCTAGTGCCGTGGTTGGTTCATCAGCAATGATAAGAACCGGGTTACATGAAACTGCACCTGCAATTAGCACGCGCTGTGCCTGACCACCAGAAATCTCGTGAGGATACTTCTTCATAGTGGTAGTCGGTGACGGAATTCCCACTCGGTCAAGCAAACCAATCGCACGCGACGTTGCTTCTTTCTTTGAAATCCCAAGTACCTTCATCATCGGTTCTACCAGCTGCGTACCGATTGTGAATGATGGGTCCAGGTTGCTCATTGGCTCCTGCGGAATGTAGCTGATCTTGCCACCGCGGATCTTGTCGTAAGTTTTCGCACCTGCACCAGTGATTTCCTGGCCTTCGAAGATAATTGAACCGGCGACCACGCGTCCTCCAGCTGGCAGCAAGCCAAGCACCGAGAATGCGGTTTGAGTCTTACCCGAACCAGATTCGCCAATCAATCCCACAACTTCACCGCGGTGAATCTTCAGGTCGACATCGTGAACAACCTGCTTGATACCTCCCGAACCATCTGGGTAGCCCACGGCTAGGTTGGCGACCTCAAGAATCACTTCTTGATCTTTGCCACGTGTGTCTGGGTGAATGATTGCTTCATTCGCTGCGGCATCGGCTGCCTTTTGTGCGGCGCTCTTTCCGCCGCTGACCTTCTTGCGACGAGGTCCTGTGCGCTCTAACTCATCGCGAACCGTGTTCGCGAATATCACCAATGAAATTGAGATCAGAGCGATAGTGACGCTCGGCCAAACCAGAAGAATCGGGAAATCGTAAATCTTCATGAAGGCTTCGTTCAGCATCGCACCCCAAGATGGCGTGTTACGGTCGCCAAGGCCAAGGAATTCGATACCAGACTGAATCGCGATTGCAATTGAAGCCACAATCGCGGTCTGGATAATGATTGGCGCACGGACAACGCCGAGAATGTGTCGACCGATGATTCGTGTATCGGTCAAACCAGCTACTCGAGCCGCGTCTACATAAAGCTCATTGCGAACTCCGCGAACCGTGGTGTAAACCAAGCGGAAGTAAGCCGGCGACATCAGCACGCCGAAGATTGCCATCGAGTACCACATTGATGGGCCGATCACAGTGATAGATGCGAGAAGTACGACCAATCCAGGAAGTGCCATCACAATCGAAGTAATCCAAGATGACACGTTATCGAACCAACCACCGAAGTAGCCGGCAATCAAGCCGGTCAGAACTCCACAGACGATTGCCACGATTACTGCAACCGAGGCTGTCATCAAGCTGAAGCGAGTTGACATTGCTAGTCGCGTGAAGACGTCGCGTCCAGCGCTGTCGGCTCCAAACCAGTGGTCGGCGCTTGGCATAGTCAAAGACGAATAGATGTCAGGGGAATTTGGATCCCACGGGCTGAAGATCGGAACAAATATTCCAAACAGGATGAATGCAGCGATTATTGAAACCGAAGCAATGCCCAGTGGATTGGTGAGAACCTTGAGCGCGAGGCTATCGCTAGTTTTCTTGTTGTTACTCATGACAAACGCACCTTAGGGTTAAGTGCCGCAGACAGCAGATCGACGATTAGGTTCATTGCGATAACGATCATGGCGGTGATTAGGACCAAGCCCATAATCATTGGAATGTCGCTCATTGCGGTGGCCGAAACGGCTATTGGGCCTAGTCCAGGAATCGCAAAAATCTGCTCAATCAAAATTGAGCCTCCAAGCATGCCAACAAACTGAACTCCGATTATGGAAAGCGCAGGTCCTGCCGAATTTCTAAGTACGTGCTTGTAAACCACACGGTTGAAAGACAATCCACGTGCGCGAAGCGTGCGCACGTAGTCCATCTCAAGTGCGTCCTTGACCGATCCACGAACCTGGTTTGAGGCGGACGCAATTCCAGAAAAAGCTAGGGCCAAAACTGGCAGCGTAACTGAGCGCAGCCACTGATATGGATCATCGGAAAATTGGGTGTAGCCAACAGCGTTGAAGAGGGGAATCTGAATGGCAAAAAGTGCAGCCAAGAAAAAGGCCACAAGAAATCCGGGTACAGCAAATCCAACGAGTCCGATGAACTGAACGACTCTGTCAATAACTCCGCCAAATACAGCTGCTACTGTGCCCAGGATAATTGCGACAATGATCGCTACGAGTGTTGTGATTGAAACGATTTGAAGTGTGATGGCAAGTCTTGGAAAGAGCACATTTGACACTGCATCAGGCATCGACCAAGCGTTGCCGAGGTCGAGCCTTACTGCTCCCGCTAGCCAGTTTAAGTACTGGTCTATAAACGGCTTATCAAGACCTAACTCATGATTTTTCTGAGCGACCATATCCGCGGTCGCTTCAAGACCCAGCATCAGTCGGGCAACGTTGCCGGCGCCTAAATGCATAAGAAAGAAAGAGAGAAAACTTACCGCAAAGAGCATAAGTAGCCCGTTGGCCACTCTCTTGAGAATAAATGTGAGCATCTAAATCCAATCAAATGCGTCGTAAACACGACGCTGCGTTGCAAGAATTTCTAGAAAAGAGGGCTGGGAGCTAGGCCCCCAGCCCTCTTCTTCAACTAGTAACGAATTACTTGATGTTGTATAGGAACGGAATGATGTTTCCGGTCTGTGGTGCCTTGATGGTAGCGCCCTTGTAGACGAAGTTCGCCTGCTTTGCGTACCATACGCAGAACCATGCATCCTCGACAAGAACACGGTTTAGTGCCTTCAAGATAGGTGCACGCTTGTCTGCGGTTGCTGCCTTGTAGTCAGCAATTGCCTTAGTTACCTTTGCGTTTGAGTAACCTTCCTGGTTGAAGGTTGCGTTCTTGGTCAACATGAAGTTGATCAAGGTCCATGGCTCACCCGCACGCTCAAACTGCATTAGGTAGGCGTTGTACTTGTTGCCAAGGATGTTGCTAATGAAGGTTCCGCCAGCTTCAGCAGTCTCCTTTACCTTGATGCCAATCTTGCCAAGCTGAGCGTTGATGATGTCGTAAACAGCCTGACCAAAGTAAGGGGCAAATGTTGGCATTGTAATGGTGCAGCCCTTTGCGAACTTGCTTGAAGCCATGAGCTTCTTTGCAGCAGCAACGTCGTACTTGTACATTGCATCAAGTGACTTGTCGTATCCGGCGTTGTAAGTAGGAATGTACTGACCAGTTGGTAGACCGTTTCCACCTTCAAGGCTCTTTACCAATGCGGCGCGGTCGAAGACCATGTTGATTGCCTTGCGAACATTTACGTCCTTGATACATGAACCCTGCTTACCGCTACGGTCATCAAAGTAGATACCCTTAGCGTCGAGGTAAGACTGAGAAGACTTTAGGCCAGCACTTGTTAGTGACTTTGCAGCTGCTGGATCAGCAACGTTTCCACCTTGAATAGTGCCTGAACGTAGAGCGTTCACCAAAGCGGTCTGGTCTTCATAGATGTAAATCACAAGGTTGTCGTATGCACGGTTTGCCTTGTCCCAGTAGTCAGGGTTCGCTTCGTAGACATACTTCGAACCTGCGATGGTAGCTGAAGTGTTGAGAATGTATGGACCAGTACCTACTGGAACTGTCGCTGTGCTCTTAGGAGAACCGATAGTACCTGCGGTGTTTGCAAGGTAGTGCAAGAACGCTGGGTCTGTCTGGCTCAACTTGATAACGACGGTGTCTGTGCCCTGTGCGGTAGCAGATGCCATTGAATCGAGGTAGTTAGCGGTTGGGCCATTGCCTGCCTTGAATGCCTTAAGGCTTGCAACAACGTCGCCTGCGTCAAGTGTGCTGCCGTCGGTGAACTTAACACCGCTGCGGATCTTGAGTGTAAGAACTGTCTGCGCGTTGTTGTATGTCCAGCTGGTTGCTAGCGCAGGAACGATGGTACCGTCCTCTTTCTCGCGCATTAGCTGGTCGTAGCTGGCCTGGAAGAACCAGACACGGTTTCCAGCTTCAGCCTGTGAATAAAGAAGGGTGGATGGCTTGGCGACGGCGCCAAGAGTTAGGGTGCTGCTGGCTGCCTGTGAGGCAGTAACAGTGCCCATAGCAAGCGCTGCTGTAGCAATTACAGCGGCAAGAGCCTTTACAAACTTCATTGTTTCTCCTGTTTGATGGATGCCGCAGAATCGGGCTCGACTTGCGGTTGCTTAAAAATTACTGGTAAAAACTTAATGAGCATTTAGTTTTTTCAGCTTTGATACCGAAATGTTATCGTTCACATTCTTGGCAATAGTTCGGGCAATTTAGGCTGAAAACCAGCATTTTATGCATTAGAGAGGGATCGATGGCCAGGCCAAAGGGGGATGCGTCAGTTAATGCTGCCCGCAAGCGAGAAATCCTGAAAGCGGCCTTTGATGTCTTTTCAAGGGATGGTTACCAGGGGAGCTCGTTGAGCCAAATCTCTGAAATTGTGGGCATGACCGAAGCCGGGATTCTGCATCATTTCAAGACCAAGGCCAATCTGCTCGCCGAGGTTTTGGCCTATCGAGACGAAGCCACTCAGGCCCTTTTTGATGGCTTCAATTCCGACGGCATTGGCTTCGTTAAGGCCTGGCTGAATTTGATAAGTTACAACATTTCTGTGCCAGGAATCGTTGAGCTATTTGCCGTTATTTCAGCAGAAGCCACAAGGGCGGACCACCCAGCGCACGAATTTTTCAAATCACGCTATGCAAACACAATCGAACTAACCACTGCGGGGATGGCTGATTTAAAGTCCCGAGGTTACTTGAACCCGAATCTTGACCCAGAAGATTTGGGCCGTGCAGTGATCGCGCTTTCCGATGGGCTTCAGGTGCAATGGTTACTCGATCGCAAATGGGACATGCTGGATGAGCACAAATCTTTCTTCCGCAGAATACTGAATAAAAAAGGACAAGCCTTAGTAGACCTTAGCTAGGGCTTTACTAGAACTTTTAGGTGAGTTCGATTCGCCATGGCTTCGTAACCAGCCGGCGCTTCATCAAGAGAAACTGTCAAATCAAAAACTTTTCCAGGATTGATTTTTCCCGAAAGAATATCTGGCATCAACTCGTCAATGTATGCACGGGCTGGCGCAACTCCACCAGAAATAGTTACATTCGCCATCAACGACCCAAAGCCAAAAGGAATTTCAGAATACTGTGCTGCACCAACGCGTCCAATTGTTCCGAAATCCTTCACAACGCCGAGTGCCATTTTCATTGATGAAGCCGTGCCCACGCATTCGAGCACACTCTCGGCACCATCGCCGTTCAACAGGGCACGAACTTTTTCTATGCCAGCTTCGTCGCGTTCGGAAACCACATCGGTAGCGCCAAATTCAACTCCAAGTTTGGTGCGGGCCTCGTGACGACCCATGAGAATAATTCGATCGGCACCCAGACGCTTTGCTGCAATCACCGCGCAGAGCCCAACCGCACCGTCGCCAATAACCACGGCGGTTTCGCCAGCCTTCACCTTTGCGGTGACAGCAGCGTGATGCCCGGTGCACATGACGTCTGACAAGGTAAGCAGTGAGGGCAGCAGGGGAGAGTCCAGTTCCACCGGGAGTTTGACCAAGGTTCCATCGGCGTGAGGAACACGAACTTTTTCGGATTGCCCGCCGGCCTCGCCTTCGTGTCCAAAGAATGCAATCTCACGGCAAGAAGTGAACTGCTTTTTCTGGCAGTAGTCGCATTTTCCGCAAGATGCAACAAAAGGAGAAACAACCAAGTCACCAACTGCAAAGTGCTTCACATCGCTGCCGATCGAATCAACTACACCGATGAACTCGTGACCACGTGGGCGACCAATTTCTCGCTTGGGGGATTCTATGTAATCCCACAGGTCTGAGCCGCAGATGCAAGCGAGAATTACTTTCAGCACAACATCAGTGCTGGCCTGAACGGTTGGAGCTGTCATTTCTTCAACGCGAACATCACCAGGGCCGTAAAGAACTGTTGCTTTCATTAATTTTCACCTTTCATTTCTTGCATGAAGCGAAATCTTCGCGAACATATCTTCTAGAAGTAGGCGATTGTCGAGATGAGTGAACACTCTAAGGGGGCGTCCGTTTGGGTTTTCTTCGTAGAGTCCGCTGTCCAGAATGTTTGGACATGGCTTAGTGATCCAAGTACTCGAAGCTGGTGTTGGTTCGAATGCAGTTTGCAGAGTCGAGAGTAGAACCAAGGGGCTGTCGCCAAGCACATAGATTTCACCGACAGATTTTCCGAGTCCCTCTACGAAGGTTGATACTCGTCCAAGTGAGTTGTAAAGGTATTCGCCTAACTTGCCTTTGCTGAACACTCTTTCTTTGAGCTCTGCACGTGAAGCCATTACATATCGATACATGTCGCGTGGCACTTGCCAAATGTTGATGTTGGAGTCGTTGAAAATTACCTGACCTGCGATTGGATCAATACTTAGGTTGTACTCCATGTCTGGTGCTCCTGGAGGTACGGGCGTGAGGCCCTCGTGTTCATGGCCGCCAATCCAGATCATGGTTAGTTTTTCGGCAATCCTTGGTTCGATAAGCCAGGCGCT
>JBEGPH010000027.1:0-11641 GCA_041181555.1 Actinomycetota bacterium
AATGGTTGAGGCGGCAGATGAAGGCTCGGCACAGGGCTTGGCAGATCGCATCGCTCGCGTAGTCGAAAAAGAACTCGCCCTCTAATGACCGCAAAATTCGAAGTAATTGATTTTCCTGCAACTACTTTGATCGGGATCGAAGCCGATTTTTATGGAGCGATGTCACCCAAGTTCAATGGCCAAGAGATTCTCGGTCCGATTTGGGGAAAAGTTCACCACGCACTTAGTGAAATCGGAA
Source organism: Actinomycetota bacterium (assembly GCA_041181555.1). GTDB lineage: Bacteria > Actinomycetota > Actinomycetes > Actinomycetales > Microbacteriaceae > Rhodoluna. The sequence goes on from JBEGPH010000027.1 coordinate 239, forward strand.
TCGCATTTCAGGGACGCATGATTGCCGCCACTCGTCCGGCGGCATCGGGCGAGAGTGGGCTGCTGACCCAATTCGTGGGGCAAGTTGTTGAGCAACTTCCCGCAGATTTGAAGGGGCTTAGCGTCCATCAACTACCAGCGATGAGACTTGCGACTTACGAGCACCAGGGCGGGATGGACAAGTTGGTCAGTTCCATTCAAAAGTTTTACAACGAAGTTCTACCGAACTCGGGTTACGAGCAACCTAAACCTTGGTCGCTCGAATTAGAAATTTACGATGAGCGCTTCTCGCTCGAAAATCCAGAATCGATTATGACAATCGGTTCGCCGGTGCTTTAGTTCTTCGGAATTTTTGACGACCTCAAGTCATTTCTTGCAGTCCAGCCAGCGAATATTGAACCTGCTAGCCACACAGCTGATGCCGCCGGCACAAATATTGAATTCAAGTTGGTGCTAGCGCCAATCGCGTAGAGAATACCTGTGACCGTGGTGATTGAAATCTGAAGAAACGCGTAGCGGACTATTGCGCGTACGGCGTGAGTGGTGCGGTTCGAAGCCTCGACGTTTTGCCTCAGTAGCTCGGCGATTTCTTGATTATTCGTCATGCTTCATCTTAAGCAGAAGTGGGCCGCCTTTCGGCGACCCACTTCTGTTTCAAAGGAGAACGTTGTTTAAGCGTCCTTGAACTCAGTCTTTGCGTATTCCTTGTCGTCTTCTATCGAATCCGGTGCTGCCCATTGCCAAGATGAAGGTGATTGGGTAAACGCCCCAGGTTGCGATTAGCAAGATGCGAAGAAGCTTTACCTTCTTCTGAACTTCAGCTGACTGACGTCCGAGGCTCTTACCAAGCTCGATGAACAATACATACAAGATGTATAGGAACGGAATGGTTGAGAGTAGTCCCCATACGCTGTTATCGAACCATAGGTTCAACTTTGCGTCGCCTGGGTAACCAAGCAAAATCATCAAGGCTGCTGCAGGAACCAGGCGGTTCAAGATTGAGCGCTGTGCTGACTTAGCTAGAGCTAGTACTGCAACCAATTCGACTAGTAGCAACGGCACTGTTAGTAGCCAGTCGACGTAACGGTAGCCCACGTTGTAGGCGTCAGGGTTGTTCGCAGTCATACCAGCGAATGCGTGGTTGAAGTTGTCGAACATTCTGAAGTAGTGGTAGGTCGCGATTGCGGTAACTGTGCCCGAAACCATTACGGCCATTCGGTAACGAGGCAATACGCGCTCGCGGCCGACGAATAGGAAGATCGAAGTGAATAGCATCGATGCTAGACCCAGCGACAGGATGTTATAAACCAGTGTGAACTGTCCGTTAGACAGTGTTGCTGACAGGGTATTCATTTAAAGCCTTTCAATTGACGTACGTTTTGAACTAGTCATCGTTTGCATCGTCGTTGGTGCCAAGTTCTGCACCTGGCGATACCCATACGAATGGCTCACCATGAGTTAACCTGTGAATGCCCTGATAATTCCAAGTCGTTTATAACGGAAGGGTAACGGTTAGCTCTTGCGTAGCAGAACACTTTCGACCGCATGCTGCTTGCCCTTGCGCAGTACTAGGGTGGCCCTGGACTTGGTCGGCTGGATGTTCTCCAGCAGGTTGGGTAGGTTGATGGTCTGCCAGATCTCATTGGCCCGCTGTAGCGCCTGTTCGAAGTCCATCTCGGCGTACTTGTGGAAGTAAGACTTTGGATTGGTGAAAGCAACCATTCAGTCACGTTATCGACGTCGGCGTCCACGTAAATCTTGAAGTCGAAATAGTCGCTCAGGGCCACGTCTTGGTCTTGGCCGGGGGACTGCAGGACGTTTAGACCCTCGATGATCACCACGTCTGGCGATTCAATGGTCACTTGCTCGCCCGGCACTATGTCGTAGCTGAGGTGAGAGTAGACCGGAGCGGATACCTTATCGGCACCTGATTTGATATCTGCCACAAACTTGAGCAGCGCCAGGCGGTCGTAGCTCTCGGGGAAGCCTTTGCGGTGCATGATGTTGCGCTTTTCGAGCTCGGCGTTTGGGTAGAGAAAGCCATCGGTGGTAATTAGGGCCACCTTCGGTGTGGTTTCCCAGCGGGAAAGCATCTCCTTGAGCAGACGGGAAACCGTGCTTTTGCCCACCGCCACCGAACCGGCCACGCCAATGATGAATGGGGTGCGCTTGGCGCGTTCGCCCAGGAAGTTTGAGGTGACATCGTGCAGCTTTTGAGCCTCGGTCACATAAAGGTTGAGCAGGCGGCTGAGCGGTAGATAGACATCGGTGACCTCTTTGAGGTCGAGGAAGTCGCCGAGCCCGCGGATTTGGGTGATTTCGGCTTCTGTGAGCGGAAGTTCGGTATTTTCGCCGAGGGCAGCCCAGTCTGAGCGAGATATCTCGACGAACGGGCTAAGTGGGCTCACTTTAGCCATTCTGCCGTAAATTAGTAGTCATGTGCGGAATCGTGGGTTATGTAGGCCCGAAGGCCACCCTCGATGTTCTAATCGGGGGACTTCGTCGCCTCGAATATCGTGGCTATGACTCAGCCGGTGTCTCAGTAATTACCCAGAGCGGACACCTTGAGACCCGCAAGAAGGCCGGCAAGCTCACCAACTTGGTTGGCGAGATCGAGGCGCATCCGGTGCCGGAGTCGCACATCGGTATTGGTCACACCCGCTGGGCAACCCACGGAGCGGCAACCGACGGAAATGCCCACCCACACCTGGGCGGACCAGAAAACAAACTTTCTCTAATCCACAACGGCATCATCGAAAACTTTGCCGAGCTCAAAGCCGAGCTCGTGACTGCCGGTGCTCGATTTGCTTCGGAGACCGACAGCGAAGTTGCAGCTCACCTGATTGCAGCTGAGTATGCCAAGACCGGCGACCTACCAACCGCATTTGCTGCCGTGGTAAATCGACTTCACGGAGCATTCACCATTTTGGTGATTCACGAAGATCAACCGGATGTTGTTTTGGCTGCCCGTCGAAATGCTCCTTTGGTTATCGGTTTGGGTGATGGAGAAAACTTCCTGGGTTCAGACGTCGCAGCATTTGTAGAGCACACCAAGCGTGCAATTTCGGTTGGTCAGGATGAGATCGTAATTCTTCGCGCCGGCTCGGTAGAAGTTCGCACCTTCGGTGGCTCACCGGTTACGCCAGAAGAATTCACCGTCGACTGGGATGCATCGGCTGCTTCAAAGGGTGGTTGGTCTTCATTCATGGCAAAGGAAATTGCCGATCAGCCACAGGCGGTTGCCGACACACTTATGGGTCGTTTGAACTCTGATGGTTCAGTGCGCCTGGCTGAGATCGATGGTCTCTCGCACGACGAAATCAAAAACTTGGAACGCATCATCATTGTTGCGTGCGGTACTGCAAGCTACGCCGGCGACATCGCAAAGTACGGTATCGAAAAGTGGTCTCGCATTCCGGTGCAGGTAGAACTCTCGCACGAGTTCCGCTACCGCGATCCGATTATTTCTAAGAACACTCTCGTGGTTGCCATCTCGCAATCTGGTGAAACCATGGATACCCTCATGGCTACCCGCTACGCGAAAGAACTAGGTGCCAAGGTGCTTGCCATTTGCAACACTCAGGGTGCCACTCTGGCTCGTGAGTCGGATGCTGTGATTTACACCCACGCTGGGCCTGAGGTTGCCGTGGCATCTACCAAGGCGCTCACCGCTCAAATCACCGCTGGCTACCTGCTCGGGCTCTTCCTAGCTAGCGTGCGCGGGCAGGTCTCTGAGGTGGAGCTTCGCACTGTTGGCCTAGATCTGCTAAAGATGCCTAGCCGTGTGGCTGAAGTTTTGGCTCACCTGAAACAGGCAGAAGAACTTGGCACCAAGATGGCTAGCGCTAAGTCGGTGCTATTCCTGGGGCGTAACGTCGGATTCCCGGTGGCCATGGAAGGTGCGCTAAAGCTCAAGGAGCTCGCCTATATTCACGCCGAAGGTTTTGCTGCCGGTGAATTGAAGCACGGTCCAATTGCGTTGATCGAAGATGGTCAGCCGGTAATTGTTATCGTGCCATCACCTCGCGACTCAGACAGTTTGCACCCGAAAGTAATCTCAAACATTCAAGAGATTCGCGCTCGCGGCGCCAAGGTAATTGCGATTGCCGAAGAGGGCGACTCGCAGGTTAGCGATTATGCTGAACACGTAATTTACGTGCCACAGTGCGAAAGCATTCTTGCTCCAATTCTTACCGTGATTCCATTGCAGGCATTTGCGCTTGCACTTTCAACCGCTAAAGGACTCGATGTCGACCAGCCACGTAACTTGGCGAAGTCGGTAACGGTCGAGTAAGAAAAATGATTATCGGTGTTGGAGTCGATCTGGTTGACATCAACCGATTCGAAAGCCACTTGGAAAAAACCCCTGGACTCAAAGAAAAAATTTTTCGCGAAGACGAACGCGAAGTTTCAATCAACACCCTCGCCGGCAGATTTGCAGCAAAAGAAGCACTAGTCAAAGCATTTGGCGGTTCGATCGGAATGCACTGGCACGACGTTCGTGTTTCAAAAGACGATCATGGCAAACCAGAAATCAATCTGTTTGATGCCACCGCAACCCTAGCCTCGAACAAAGGTATTTCGAAATTGCACCTTTCTATATCGCACGACGGTGGTATGGCTACCGCATTCGTGATTGCCGAAGGTGAAAGCTAATGCGCGATCTAATCATTGACCTCGACGCCATTGCGGCGAACTACAAAACCATGCGCTCGCGTGCCGGTGGCGCCAAGGTTATGGCCGTGGTCAAGGCCAACGCATACGGTCACGGAATGGTCGAGGTTGCCCTCAAGCTAGAGGCAGAGAAGGTCGACTTCTTTGGCGTGGCCGATGTGGATGAAGCGCTCGAGCTTCGCGAATACGGCATCGAAACGCCGATTCTGGCCTGGCTGCACGACCCAGAGGATCGCTTCGTTGAGGCCTTGGACAACGAAATTGACCTTAGCGTCGCCAACATCGAGCAGCTGCAGCGGGTGGCCGATGCTGCCCGCCTGACCGACCTCAAGGCCAGGATTCACCTCAAGGTAGACACCGGGCTCAGCCGCAATGGCTCAACTTTGGCTGAATGGCCGCTGCTGTTGTCCGAAACTAAAGACCTCGTCGACCAGGGTCTGATCAAGGTAATCGGCGTCTTTAGTCACCTTTCTTCAACCGGGCCAAGCGAAGACCGCGCTCAAATTGAAAAGTTTGATCGGGCGGTGCAACTCGTTAGAGACAAAGGAATCGATTTTGAGCTGCGCCACCTAACCGCATCCGACGGTTCGCTCAGCTACCCAGATGCCCACTGTGACATGGTGCGAATCGGGGTTGCACTTTACGGACTTTCGCCTTTCGCCGACCACCACAGTGCAGAGTACGGATTGCGTCCGGCCATGACCGCTCGTGCTTCGGTAACTCAGGTAAAGCGAGTGGATGCCGGTACCGGTATTTCTTACGGCTACCTTGCCCGCGCTGAAAAGGAATCAACTCTCGCATTGGTGCCGGTGGGATACTACGAAGGATTACCTCGTAACGCAACCGGCAAGCATGAGGTGTCGATAAACGGTAAGCGATACAAAATCGAAGCGCGCATCGCTATGGATCAGTTTGTAGTGAACGTAGGCGACGACGAAGTTGCCGCCGGCGATGAAGTAATTATTTTTGGTGATCCAGCAGCAGGAGTGCCCAGTGCCGATGACTTGGCTATCGCCTGCGAAACAATCAACTATGAAATCGTTACTCGAATGGGTGGCCGTTTCAAGCGAACCTATTTGGGTTCGGTCGAATGACCAAATTGCAAGTGCGCGATGCAGACGAAATGCACGCGCTTGGAATTCGCATCGGTAAGCAACTTCGTGCCGGGGACCTTGTCGTATTAGTAGGCCCACTCGGTGCCGGTAAAACCACTCTCACTCGTGGAGTTGGCGAAGCACTGGGCGCAATCGGAAATGTGTCGTCGCCGACATTTGTGATTGCACGCACGCACAAGCGCGAATCGGGCGAGGCACCGATGGTGCACGTGGATGCTTACCGTCTCGGTTCTGCTGATGAACTTGATGACCTAGACATTGATTTCCCAAAGAGCATCGTGCTGGTGGAGTGGGGCAAAGGCATGCTCGATGGCATCAGCGAAAACCTGCTCGAGGTTGAAATTGAACGCGATCACACCGGCGAATCAGAGACCCGAGAAGTGACGATTACCGGTAGTGGAGAACGCTGGAAAGGGGTGAGCTTCTAATGGGAGCAACTCTGGCGATCGACACTTCGGCCGGTACCACCGTTGCGCTGCTGCGCAATGGACAGGTTGTGGCCGAGGCCAACTACGGAAGCAACATGGGCCATGCCGAGACCATCGGCACCGCAATTGCCGAGGTGCTTGCTGCAGCTCCGGATGCTCAGGTGATTTCGGTCGTGGTCGGTCGAGGTCCGGCTCCCTTTACCGGACTCCGAATTGGCATCGCGGCGGCCATGATGTTTGCCGAAGGTGCCAAGGCACAACTTTCTGGCGTGGTCAGTCTCGATGCAATTGCTCTCCTAGAGCTCGAGGGAAATTCGAAGATTTCAGCGGCCAGCCCGCTTTTGGTAACCACAGATGCTCGTCGCAAAGAGGTTTACTACGCGATTTACTCGGGCCTAAATCCTCACGGGGTGCCGATTCGCGTGGATGGACCAGCCGTAATCAAACCGGCTGTTCTCGAAGAAATGTTGATTGATAAAAACATCACGCCAATTCATGCGACTAAAACAATCACTGCTGTGGCGATTGCAAAGCTTGCCGAAGCACAATTGCGCGATGGCAGTTTGAGTCACGACGTTACAGCGTTGTATTTGCGTCAGCCAGATGCGGTCGAGGGTCAGTTTGGTAAGAAGGTCAGCGGATGAGTAAGCCTTGGGCAATTCGCATTGCCGACGAAAACGATCTCGATGCAATCATGCAAATTGAGCACGAGTGCTTTGCAAATGACGCTTGGTCGGCCGATTCGATGTACGAAGAACTAACCGGCGCTGAAAAGTACTACATCGTGTCCTATCGCGATGAACATCTTGTAGGTTACGCCGGCTTGAACAAATTACCAACAGTGCACCAATCTGAAGTTCAGACCATCGCCGTGCGACCGGCCGCTCGCGGCACTGGTCTTGGCAGAGATTTGATGGAGCACCTTCTAGCTGAAGCGGTGCGGTCTGATTGCCGCGAGGTTTTCTTAGAGGTTCGTGCCGACAATGAGGTCGCTCAAAAGCTATACCTCAGTCTTGGCTTTGAGCAGATCGATGTGCGCAAGCGCTACTACCAGCCAGACGATGTTGACGCGATAGTCATGCGTGCGCAATTGCCGGCTGCGGCAAAGGCTGAGCCGCTAGTGCTCGGCATCGAATCGTCCTGCGACGAAACTGGCGTTGGTATCGTTCGCGGCACCACGCTGCTGGCTAACGTCATCTCATCCTCAATGGATCTGCATGCCCGGTTTGGCGGGGTAGTGCCTGAGGTAGCCGCCCGTGCGCATCTTGAGGCCCTGCTGCCAACCCTGCACGAGGCTCTGGCCACCGCCAAGGTTTCGCTCGAAGAGATCGACGCGGTAGCGGTAGCCAATGGCCCAGGGCTAGCCGGTGCACTCATGGTTGGCGTGGGTGCAGCTAAGGCGCTTGCTGTATCTCTCAACAAACCGATTTACGCCGTGAACCATCTAGTTGGTCACGTGGGTGTCGACATTCTCGAACGCGGCGAACTCGAAACTCCCACCATTGCGCTCTTGGTTAGCGGCGGTCACACCTCGTTACTTTTGGTGCGCAATCTTCTGGACGATGTTGAACTGCTCGGTGAAACTATCGACGATGCCGCCGGCGAAGCATTCGACAAAGTGGCACGTGTGCTCGGGTTGAAATACCCTGGCGGACCGGAAATCGATAAAGCCGCTGCCGATGGCGATGCCAACGCAATTCGTTTTCCGCGTGGCCTAATGCTTCCGAAAGACATGGAAAAGCATCGCTACGATTTCTCATTCAGCGGATTGAAAACTGCAGTTGCACGACACGTGGAAGTGCTCAACACTAAAGGCGAAGAAGTTCCAATTGCCGATGTCGCAGCAAGCTTCCGTGAGGCAGTCGTCGATGTTCTAGTTTCAAAAGCAGTAAACGCCTGCCTAGATCACAAAGTGCCGAGACTCCTTCTTGGTGGTGGCGTTATTGCCAATCGCAGGCTTCGGGAGGTCGCACAGCAGCGCTGCGAAGAAAACGGAATCGAACTTCGCATTCCGGCGCTTTCTCTTTGCACCGACAATGGAGCGATGATTGCTGCCATTGGTGCGCAGTTGATTGCCGCCGGACGCAAGCAGTCGAGCTTGCACTTTGGAGCTGATTCCACCCTTCCGGTTACCAAGGTTCAAACTATCTAGTTTTGCCAGCCCATTCTCAGGTTGGAATGGTCTTCTTTACCTATGGCTAAAAACGAAGCAACCTCAGTTGCACCTAAAAAGCACTTTGATTTCACATCGCTGAACACACTCTCGGTGGTATCTCTCGCCACCGCGGTGACCGGTTTCGGTGCCGTAGCCGGCATCATTACCGGTCACATCTCTCTTGCCCAGCTCAAGCACTCAGGTGAAAGCGGCCGCGCTCTCGCCATTGCCGGGCTAGTGGTTAGTTACGCCACCATCGGCTTCTGGATTGTCGCCGGTATTGGCATGACCCTGCTTCGCCTGCGCTATGGCTTCGATGGTCCGATGGGTCCTCGCGGCGGAATGATGGGCTGGGGCAACGACTAATTAAATGAGCGGCTCGGCAACGAGCACTCGGTGGGCGTCGCCAATCCTGGTAACAATCAAGGTGGCGGCGTTTTCACCTTTAAGCTGCATTTCTTTGCGGAGTTCTTCGGGCACGATGTCGGCTCCGCGCTTCTTAATTTCTAGAGTGCCAATGTTTTTATCGCGAAGATACGCCTTGAGCTTTTTGCGATCGAATGCCATTTCATCCAAGACCTTGAAGCCACGTACAAACGGTGAAGTAATTTGTTCATCACTCGACAGGTAGGCAATCTGCGGAGCAATTAGGGTGGCTCCGATTTGTTCGGCTAACTCGGCAATCAGATGTGATCGCACCACGGCGTTGTCTGGTTCATAGATGTATTGCTTTAGTTCGGCAAGGGGAGCCGATTCGCTCTCTTTGTTTTCAGAAACAATTTCGTGACGACCATTCGCATCTACCAGGGTTGCGGCGCGAGCCACTTTTGGACGCTTAACTTCGCCAAACCAAAGCGCAAGTTCTACTAAATCTCCATCGATGGAAAGCCATTGTGCTTCTGCATCTTCCGGGATCGCTTCATGAGGGTGGCCCGGTCCCAGTTTGATGCCAGTGGGTTTGGTTCTGGCTTGCGCGACAACCCAGTCAAAGTTTGGTGAGAATTCGGCAGGATCAAACTTGCGTGCTGCTCGTTCAGACCTGCTGCCTAATTCACGTCGAGCGGGATCGAAAAATAAACTCTCGAATTGGTTGAGATCGAGTGTGGTGACATCCGCATGTGCAACTTCTACATCGTCGAAGGCGCCGAGGTTAAAGGTAGCTAGGGCTGCAGTGACTTCATCGATTTCGAAAGCTTTGACCTTGAGATCGACCGATGCGAAGGCGAGTGACTCAGCGCCGATGCCACAGCCCAAATCGGCCACCTCTGAGATCTTGGCTCCGCGAAACCGGCCAGCGTGTAGGGCGGCAGCTTGGAGTCGGGAGGCTTGCTCGAGGGCAGCTTCGGTGAACAGCAGGCCATCGGTGAAATCGCCAAACTTCTTGCGAGCTCGACGGCGAAGCTTGGCCTGGGTGAGTACAGCAGCCACCAGGGCGGGGTGGTAGCCCTCAGATCGCAGGCTACTGACCAGCTTGACCACGTCGGCCTTGGCATCTAGATCGCCGATGGAATTCAGCAGCATCAGGGCCTCGGGTGTGAGGAGGTGAATTAGTTCGTCGCGCTGCATTGGAACAGGCTAATCGACACCAGTGGTGGCTGCGTGCAGCCTGGTCTCAGCGCAGTTTCGACTACGCTCGGCGCTAGCACTCACCTTGCGAGAGTGCTAGGTCATGAATTAGAGTTTTGGAGTAGCCAAAACGGCTAACTATCCCGAATTTCTTAGTAGAAGAGGTCACTATGTCGGTTTCAATCAAGCCGCTTGAAGATCGCATTGTTGTTCGCCCAGTAGAGGCAGAGCAGGTAACCGCATCTGGTCTGGTTATCCCAGACACCGCTAAGGAGCGCCCACAGGAGGCAGAAGTAATCGCTGTTGGTCCTGGCCGCGTAGACGACAACGGAAACCGCGTTCCGGTTGACGTAAAGGTCGGCGACAAGGTTATCTTCTCGAAGTACGGCGGCACCGAGCTCAAGTACAACGGCGAGGAGTACCTAGTACTTTCAGCACGCGACGTGCTAGCAATCGTCGAACGCTAAACTCAAACCATGAAGAACCCCGAGCATAATTACGCTCGGGGTTTTCTTTATGGGCTAACGGCCTACATTATCTGGGGCGCGTTTCCAATCATCATCTCAGGGCTGGGCTTTGCGAGTGCCTTCGAGATAACTTCTTGGCGAATCATATTTGGCTTTCTTACCGGTTTGTTGCTGGTTCTCTTCACGAAAACTTTGAAGTCGATAATCGAAGTTTTCAAAAATAAAAGAAATCGCATTTGGGTAATTAGTAGCGCAGCCCTTATTTTCATCAACTGGACAATCTATGTGGTTGCAGTTTCATCTAAGCAGGTAGTAGAAGCCTCGCTCGGCTACTTTATAAATCCCCTGATCACAATCTTGCTCGCAGTATTTTTCCTAAAAGAGAAGCTGAGCAAAGTTCAGTGGGTGGCTGTCGGATTTGGTGCGGCGGCGGTTACGATTTTGAGCTTTGATTACGGACGGCTTCCTTGGATAGCCCTTTCCCTCGCGGCATCTTTTGCGGTTTACGGTTTGGCTAAAAACAAACTTGGTGGCAAAGTCACCGCACTCACCAGCTTTGCGATTGAGTCAGGATTGGTTGTGCCAATCGGAATTGTGCAGCTGATTATCATTCAGTTTGTTGGCGGTGGAATTATGTTTGCCAGCCAGGGAGGCTGGGGAAGTTTCGGGCTGGCCTTCTATGGAGTACTTACTGCTATTCCGTTGATCTTGTTTGGCTCGGCTGCAAGATACGTGCCTTTGCGATTTATTGGCTTTATGCAATACATCAGTCCGCTGCTTCAATTCTTGGTGGGGGTGTTCTACCTGCACGAGCCAATGCCGGCAGCTCGCTGGTTTGGTTTCGTATTGGTCTGGTGTGGCCTTGCGGTACTGATTTTTGACGGTATTCGAGGCACTCGCAATCAGATTGTTACCAAACGTCAAGCCCAGTAATTTACTAGGCTCTAGGCCCGCTTCGGCTCTGAAATGTTACCCATTCCTACCACCTGTTTATTTCTC
>JBEGPH010000028.1:0-9638 GCA_041181555.1 Actinomycetota bacterium
GCTCCGTCAATTTGGAATTAGTTTTTCAAAACTAATTTCATGAATCCTGGAGTTGCCGCAATCTGACCATCGGCCAATATTGCTAAAGCTTCTAAATCCTGATGAGCATCGATTCGAGCCAGTGAGTTTGGACCCTCGGCAAAAGCGGCGGTAGCCCAAATATCTGCCTCGACTAAATCCTTGGCCAATACCGAAATCTGCAACATTGCCTTAGCCGGATCGATGTCTGACTTGGGGCTCCAAATGTGTGAGCCGCGTTCGGCTGAACCACTTGTAGCCATCGCCCTGAAATCGGTGCCCTTGAGGTTGACCACGGCCAGTGCTCCCGCTTCGGCATCAGCGATACTGACCGGTTTAGAGACGGCAATTCGCCAGTCGATGTCCTGGCTAGCCCAGTCGGAAACAAATACATCGCCACCGGCATTCAGGGTGAAATCCTTGATGCCATGGGTCACCAGGGATTCCGCGGCCCGCTTGGCAGCCCAGGTCTTTACCAGGCCGCTTGGGTCGAAGGTGTGTTCAGCGGTAAATGGGCTGAACCAACCGTCGGTAATTTTCTCCCAATGCTCGCATTCGTCCCAGATTTCGGAAACCTCGGACGGGCACTCGGCTACCGATGTCTTGCCGGCAGCGAGTTGGCTCAGTGGGGATTCTGGTTTGTAGAGGCTGAACACTCGATCTGCCTCGTGAAGTATTTCGCAAGCATCCGCGATTGCAGAATTGAAATCGACATCGCTGTATCTACCCTGGAACCGAAATCCGGTACCCATACAGAGTTCAACGTGCTCGAAGGTTTGCATTAACCCAGTTTAGAAATCGCGCTATCCAATGCCTGTTTGAATGCATCGGTTGTGTAGGTAGCGCCGCTGAGATTTCCAAACGAGGTACCGTTAGCCGAAATCGCATCTTTCACTAAATAACTGAAAGCCTGATCGCGTCCGGCGGTGGCACTCGCCTGAACCAAATCAACCGCAGAAATTTTTCCATTAGCTTCGGTCACCTTTAGCTGAACAGTTCCATAGGCGTAGTTGATCGAGTCGCTGGTGGCGGAGCCAGTTTTTCCGGATGCAGATTTGCTCGAAACACTGGCGGTAGCACTTGATGCAGCACCGTGTGGAACCAGCAGTAGTGCACCGGTGACGCTAAGTCCGAGTAGACCAATACCCTGGATTACACCTTTAGAATTTCGCAAGAGCAGACTCCAATGATTGTTTGAACGCGTTAGTTGTGTAAGTTGCGCCACTTAGGTTTGCAAAGTTTGTACCGTTGGCCTGAATCGCATACTGCACCAAGTAAGGGAATGCAGCGTCGCGTCCGTGAGTAGCTACCGACTGCAAATATTTGATGTCAGTGATTTTGCCGTCGACTTTTGTTACCTTAACCTGCACGGGACCAAAACCAGATTCAATTGCGTTTCCAGTTTTTGCAACGCTTGCCGAAGTTGTCGTTTGCGAAGGAACAGAAGCAGACGCAGATGGTGCTGGCGCAGCCGAAGAAGCTGCAGGTTGAGGTGCGGTGTTTACGGATTCGCTTGACTGACTACCAGGGGCCACCGGCACAGAAGCTACCGGGTCTGGAGTTGCAGACGCTGAAGCTTGAGCCAACGGAACTGCGCTGCTAGATGGACTGGCAAAGCCACCGGTTGAGGCCGTTGCCGAAGTGCCAAGTTGATAACTGAGCCCGAGGATGCCAAGGCTGATGGCACCGACTGCGGTTTTGGTTGACTTTCTCACCAGGCAAACTCCTCGGCGTGAATTTGACGTTCTTCAACGCCAGCTGCTCGCATGGTGCGTTCCACAGTGTGCGTCCAGGCAGTTGGGCCACAGATGTAAACGTCAGCTTCGGCGATGTCTGGAACGAGGTCTTTCAGGCGATCCAAATCTGAACGACCTGAGAAGTCGGCGTTCATCCAGCTGGTGCCAACTCCACGACGACCCTCGAGCTCGATCAAGCGGAAGCCACGCTGCGCAGCGATTGCTCTGGTTTCACCAAGTAGCGCTGCGTCTTCTTGCGAGCGCAAACGATAAATGATGGTTACGTCATGAGGGCGCGCGGCCATTTCTTCGGCGAGTGCACGAATCGGAGGGATTCCAATTCCGGCTGCCACTAGCACTACCTTTTCGCGGGTGCGACGTTCTTCGGTGAAAACACCGTAGGGACCTTCAAGCATGACTGGCGTGCCCGGCTTTAGAGATTGCATTAGCTGAGTGTCGTCGCCACGATTAGCAACGGTGAAGCGAACGAACTTATCGTTTGGTGCAGCCGAAATTGAGAATGGGTGTGGTCTCCACCAGTCACGTGCGGTCAAAATGCGCACTAGATAAAACTGACCTGCAGCTCCACCAAGTTTGGCAACGTTCTTTCCTGTGAGGTAAATCGAAGATGCATCACTTGCTTCAGGGATAACTGCCGAAACTCGAAGTGAGTGACGAACACCGCGAACGATTGGGCGAAGAATTCGATACCAAACAACATTGACCAAAACAAAAAGGTAGAAAGAAATCCAGTAGGTCATCGCGATTGGCTTACCGGCGATGTCGCTACCGGTAGAGAACTGGTGAGGTATCGCAAGTAACACTGCACCGTAGGCGAAGATGTGCACGAGGTACCAGGCTTCGTAGGTGACAGCCTTGCGCGCAAAGTTGAGTGAAGTTACCACTACCAAAATCATTAGCACCAGCGCACCGGTTGCCAAAAGAATGTCACCGATCGAAAGCAGTGAAATGAATTCGCTGATCACGTTTACATTTGCTACCAGCGCATACTGCACCAATGCAGATATAAAGTGTGCAAGCACGAGATACAAAATTGGCTTACCGAGTTTCTTGTGTGCTGTAGTTGCTCGGTCGTGACCGTAGTAGTGGTCGATCCATGGAATACGCGCAATTAGCAAAATGTCGATTAGCAACAGGTTGGTGGCTACCAGAGCGGTGAGGCGATCGATCGCGCTAAGAATTGATGCTGGGTCGGCGAGTGACTTGAGCCCACCATCGATGAGGAACATTGAGGTGACTGCAATGACTGAGAACCAAGCTAGACCCTCGATGAAGTCCTGGCCTCGCTTGAGTTCGAGGAACTTCTTCATGCCTAGACGAACGCGCTGGTTCGGCTTGGTGAAAGTCATTTCGGTCATTGCTAAAGTCTGTTTTCTGAACTTGGGAGTTGTCTGGGAATGGCCCGAGAGGCACCTGCAATTTTCTCAGACTAAATTGCCCCTATCCTGAAGCCATGACAGCACTTCCATTGGTTCGCACCTTCACCGATGCCTACGGCATCGAAATCACCTTTTACGAGTGGCCGGTGGCCGAGGCCAAGGCTGTTGTGCAACTGGCCCACGGTTTAGGCGAACACGCTAGGCGGTACGACCATGTGGCCGCTGCTCTGAACCGAGCCGGATTTGCCGTCTATGCGGATGACCACCGCGGACACGGTGTCACCGGAGCGAACCAACGCGCTCGCGGAGAAATCAAAAAGCAGGGCAACCTGGGCAAGGGCGGCATGACCGCAACTATTGCGCAGGTACATAAACTCTCCGAACTTATTCGCCAGGAAAATCCAGTGGCCCCGATTTTTCTAATCGGACACAGTTGGGGTTCAATGTTGGCTCAGCGAATTATTCGCGACCACGCGTCAGATTACGCCGGAGTGGTACTCAGCGGATCAACTCTGATGCTGCCTGGCGTTGTGCCAAGTGCCGGCTTCAACAAAAAGTGGGACAAGCTTCCGGATTCGACCGGCAAGGAATGGTTGAGTCGTGATCGCGAGGTTGGCATCAAATTCAATGCCGATCCACTAATTTTTCCTGAGACCGCAATTGATGTCTTTGGTTTTCTAGGTGTAACCAAGTTGCTCGGCGTGCCGAGTAAAAAACTTCCAAATCACTTGCCGGTGATGCTGATTGCCGGAAGCGATGATCCACTCGGCGGAGAACGCGGCAACAAACTTTTGATGAATGCGTTTAGAAAAGCAGGAGTCGAAGACGTGACGTTGATTATTTACCCGGACGCACGTCACGAAGTTTTCAACGAATTAAATAAAGAAGAAGTGTTAGCCGACGTTGTCGACTGGATTAATACTTCGCTTAAGCGTTAGTGCTTAGGGCGAATTTCACAAGCGGCAATAGCCACTTCGATTGGATCTTTAAGTAGGTCTTGAGTCTCAGGGTGCTTCTCCATGAACTTCACCACGTATGAGCAGGTAGGGACAACCTTCTCGTTTGGAAAACTGGCGCGTACGTCTTTGAGGGTGGCTTCCATAAGAATGGCCGCAAGGTTCTTGCCTCGGTGAATCGGGAAAACCTCGGTGTGGTAGAAAGTCAGATCACCGTCGGCCAAGCGATAGTCGGCAAAACCAGCCAGTTCTCCATCGAGGTTGATCTCGTAACGCTTTAGTTCTGCGTTGTGGATTACTTCGGTGTTCATGCTGTTAATCTCTTTCTGTGCCTACAAATCAGCTTTACTTCGGGGATAACCTGGTCCACCTGAAGTCTATTCCGGACTCCTCAGTGCAGTTGATTTACATCGACCCTCCCTTCAACACCGGCCGCACTCAGACCCGCGGAACCTCAGAAACCAAGAGAGTTGAGACCGGTGGGCGAGTGGGCTTTAAGGGCCAGAGCTACGAAATCATTCGCGAGACGGTACTGAGTTACGACGATGAATTCGCCGATTATTGGTCTTTTCTCGAGCCGCGGCTAGACGAGGCATGGCGAATCCTCAATGACACGGGAACTCTCTACCTTCACCTTGACTATCGGGAAGCGCACTACGCAAAAGTTTTACTCGACGCGCTTTTTGGTCGCGATTGCTTTTTGAACGAAATCATTTGGGCATACGACTACGGCGGAAAAGCTAAGAATCGTTGGCCAGCTAAGCACGACACCATTTTGGTTTATGTAAAGAATCCAAAAACTTACTTCTTTAATAACGCTGAAGTTGACCGTGAGCCTTACATGGCTCCAGGGTTAGTCACACCGGAAAAGGTTGCACTAGGAAAATTGCCAACCGATGTTTGGTGGCACACCATTGTTTCTCCAACGGGTAAAGAAAAAACCGGTTACCCAACTCAAAAGCCCGAGGGCATATTGAGAAGAATCATTCAGGCATCCTCGAAGCCAGGAGACACCGTTTTGGATTTCTTCGGAGGATCCGGAACAACTGGCGCAGTTGCTGCGTCACTGGATCGAAACTTTATTTTGATGGATCAGAATCCTGAATCGATTGAAGTAATTACTGCGAGACTTAAGAAGAACGACGTCGAGTTTGAATTAATGAGCTAGACATCGATATCGCAAAAACAAAAATAATCAGAAGCGCACACGCTGCCATTGCCATTGCGTAGTTTTGTGGGCCTGGTCTTGCAATGAGTTGGTATAGCACAACCGGCAATGTTGCCTGATCGCCATAACTCAGCAAACTCGCGGCACCGAATTCTCCGAGTGACACCAGACCGGCAAAGACAGCCGCGGATCTGAGCACCGCCGCTAACATCGGAGCCTCAACCAACCGCCAGGTTTGCCAGCCATTTGCCCCCGCGTTCACCGCAACATCGCGGTAATCGCTGCCAAGTGAAATCAGTGCAGGATGCACAATCCGGATTACCAGCGGTGTGGCCAGCAGCGCCTGAACCAGCGGTACGGTAAGCCATCCCGCTCGAATGGTAAGCAAATAGCCGAAACCAAGCACTACCGAGGAGATACCCATTGGCATCAGAAACGGAATCTCCAGCCAACTGCGTTTGCTTCGACTAAGTAGCCAAGAGACCAGCACGCCAATTACCACGGAAAGCGAGGCGGCAATGAGGATATTCCTAGTGGAGTTAGCGACCGCCTGCCAAACCGAAATGTTGAGCAATCCGCGCTGACCATTGCCGCTCAAGTACAGAAAACCCCGCCAGGTAAATTTACTCAGCACGCCTAGTATCGGAAGCACCAAAATCACCAAGATAAAAATCACAGTGACGGTCACGATTGGCCATTCGCGTAAACGCAAACGAGTCGACGAGTCAGTTTCATTCGTTGTTTCAATTCCGGCTTCTGCATTACCGATTCGTTTGGAGATGCCAAACGCAATCACTGTAATTAGCGTTTGCATAATCGCGTAGGTGGATGCGGTTTTGAAATCTAAGAATTGGGTAAGCGAAAAGTAAATCTCAGTTTCTATTGAAGTTTGTGTTCCGCCACCGATAAGCAAAATGATGCCGAAGCTGGTTACGCAGTATAGAAACACTAAGACTGCCGCAGATGCAATACCGCTCTTGAGCATTGGCAAACTGATCAAAAAGAATCTTTGCAAATTTGATGCGCCATCAATTTCGGCGGCATTGTCGATCTCGGCATCTAACTTCGACCAAACTCCACCAACCGTCCGCACCACAATTGAGTAGTTCAAAAAAAGATGTGCAATCAAGATAGCTGCTAGCGGTGTGACTAAATTCGCGAAGCCCTGAAATGCGATTGCTACGAGAATCGTTGGAAGCACAAACGGAACTGAGATTAGTGCGCGAAGAAAACTTCTACCGAAAAACTTTTTACGGTAAAGCAGATAAGCGCCGGGAATCCCAAATGCAAGGCAGAGCAATGTGGAGAGCAATGCCTGCCCGACCGTGAATCCGACGACTCGAAGAAAATGAGTGTCGGCGAAAATCGCCAGCCAATTCTGCTCGAAGCCGAGCACCAAGACCTTGGCGATCGCCCAGTAGAACAGCACCGCTACGAAAAGCAGCGGCACTGCCCACAAAGCTAGTTTTTGAAGATTGCGTCCCATGCCTTCAACCAGGTTGAGCGGTTGGCGTTGATGGTTTTGCTATCTACGGCGACCGCGTTAGTTGCAGCTGGAGCCTTGGTAGACCAGGCTTCTGGCAATGCCACCTTGGTAGATACCGGGTACATGTACATGCTGTCTGGAATGGTCTTCTGGAACTTGTCCGACAGTAGGAAGTTGATGAACTTCTTGGCACCTTCAACCTGTGAACCGCCGGTGAGCAGACCCGCGTACTCGGTTTGACGGAAGCATCCGTCATCGATTGATGCGGTATTTTCCTCGAAGGCAGGTGAAGAAGAGTAGCTCAAAAGGATTGGGTAATTACCCTTGCCTGCAGAGCCTGAGAAGTTTACGTTGTACGCCTCTTCCCAGCCGGCATCGATTCGCACATCGTTGGCCTTCAAGTCTTCCCAATACTTGGTCCACTTGTCTGCACCGAATGTGCCGACAGTGGCAATCAGGAAAGCCAAGCCGGTTGATGAAGTACTCGGGTTCTCCACTACAGTCAAACCCTTGAATTCGGGCTTGGTTAGATCCTGAATAGTTTCAGGTGCGGCTTGCTCATGATTGGTAAACCAGGTTTTGTCATAGTTGAAACAGACATCACCAAAGTCAATTGCCGAGTAATCGCCAACGATGTTTGCTGAAGTTGCTGCACCAATGAATGTGTTGTCGATGCCATAGAACATGTCACCGATTGGTTGATCTTTGGTAAGAATCAACTTGTTAGTCATTGCACCAGCATCGCCGGCTTTGACCAACTTAACTTCGATGCCGGTTTCTTTTTTGAATTCAGCAAGCTGTGCATCGGTGATAACCACGCTGTCGTGCACAACAACCGTGAGCGGTGCCGCCTCTGATTGCGAAGCGCAACCGCTTAGGCCAATTGCTAATGACAATCCGACAAATGCTGCCAGGTACTTTTTGTTTCGCACTTACGTGCCCTTTCTGTAGAACGGGCACGGGTTAGAGGTCCTCCCTGCGCTGGCATTACCCAGATCAGGTTTGACGGTCGAAGACTTGCAGTCTTCCTCTCAGTCCGGTTTACCGAACTCCCGTGTATTTCTAGATTAGTGCGCGGCGCCGGCTGCGGCTTCGCGCATTGCTTCCTGTGATGCAGAGGTTTCGCGAAGAGCTGGAGCCTTGATGAAGAAACTCATCACGAATGCAACTGCAACAACGATGGCCGCCCAGAAGAATACCTGGGTTGCTGATTCTGCAAAACCAACTAGGAACGGACGAGCAAGTCGAGGATCTAGGTGAGTCAAGAATGATGAGTCAGTCTTGATCTGGTCGGCTAGTCCGCCACCCTGGCCAGATGACATCTGCTTTAGGAAGGCAACGTTGTTTGGATCTGCCAAAACCTTAGGGTCGGTTGCGGCTGCCTTCAAGCCGGCCAAGATCTCTGGGTTCTTGAAAGCCTTGCCGATTGTGTCGCCTAGGGTGTTGAACAGAATCGAGATGAACACAGCAACACCAAGGGTTCCACCCATCTGGCGGAAGAAGGTGGCTGATGAGGTGGCAACGCCGATGTCAGAAGCCTTTACCGACTGCTGCGAAACCAGAGTCAAGGTCTGCATTAGCTGACCCAGACCGAAACCGATCAAGACCATACCAATGGCGACCTGCCAGTACTGCATGTCGGCGTTATAGCCAGTCATGTAGAGGTAACCGAGCAACAAAGAACCGGTACCGGTGCTTAGGAAGATCTTGTACTTACCAGTTTTGCGAGTGATCTGACCTGACATTACAGTCGCGGTCATCATGCCGGCAACCATAGGCAACATCATGAAACCAGATTCGGTTGGGGTGGCTCCGTTAACCAACTGCAGTAGCAGTGGAAGAGTCATCATTCCACCGAACATTGCAACACCGATGATTACACCGTTGATGGTTGACATTGAGAATGAGCGGTTCTGGAAAAGTGAAAGAGGTAGCAGCGCTTCGTGCTTAGCCGCGCGCTCGGCCATGATGAAGGCGATGATTCCAACCGCGCTGATTACATACATCGCGATAGAAAGGGTGCTTCCCCAACCCCAGTTTGAACCATTTTCTGCAACCAACAACATCGGTACAACAGCGATGATGATTGTGACAGCGCCCCACCAGTCGATGCGGTGCTTCTTAGCAATGTGCGGCACGTGTAGGAATGTGTAAACCATAAATAGTGCAACGGCACCAACTGGAATGTTAATTAGGAAGACCCAGCGCCATCCTTCAACCCAAAGAATTGAATTAGCGCTCGCGAACAATCCACCAACCACTGGGCCAAGCACTGACGAAGTACCGAATACCGCGAGGAACATTCCCTGGTAGCGGGCACGCTCACGTGGCGGAACGATGTCGGCCAAAATTGTCATCGCAAGTGCGAACAAACCACCGGCACCGATTCCCTGAACTGCGCGGAAGGCAGCCAATTGGAACATGTCAGCCGCAAAGCCACAGAGAACTGAACCAAATAGGAAAACGCTGATCGCCCAGATAAAGAGACGACGACGTCCGAAGATGTCACCGAGCTTCCCATAAATAGGTGTGGCAATAGTCGAGGTGATTAGGTACGCGGTGGTAACCCAAGCCTGAAGTTCAAGACCCTTAAGGTCGTCGGCGATGGTCCTCATTGCTGCACCGACCACACTCTGGTCGAGAGCCGAAAGGAACATTCCCGACATCAAACCAACCAGGACCAAAAGGATCTGACGGTGGGTCATCTGCTCACCTGATTGAGCTGCTGCAACTGCTCTTGCTTTACGTTCTGCACGCGCCACGATGGGTCTCGATTCTCTAATTAACTGGCATATAGAAGCCTTGATTAGGCTTGAGCCGTGTTCCAGCCTAAACGCCAAAAACCAACTAGGGAAGATAACCGCCGACTCGCGG
>JBEGPH010000029.1:0-9227 GCA_041181555.1 Actinomycetota bacterium
ACCAACGGTGGCACCAAGAGCGGTACCGAGACCACCTAGGGTTACCGATGCGAAGAGTAGAAGCAGAATCTGGAAGCCGGTTAGCCAGTTGGCCTGGAATTGAAGGCCATACAGGATGCCGGCAAGTGCGGTGAGGGCACCGGCAATTACCCAGACGATACGGATGATGCGCTCAACGTCGATACCGGTCGAGGCAGCCAACGCTGAGTTGTCACTTACAGCGCGGGTGGCCTTTCCGATTCGGGTGCGAGTCAAGAACAAGGCAACTGCTGCGAGGGTGACCACACAGACCACCATCGAAACAATCGAGTTGGCAGTGGTGTTGATTGGGCCAAGCTGCACGCTCTGGAAAGTACCGCTAATCACCTTGGTCTCACCGCCGAAGAAAATCAGTAGTACGTAGCGCACCAGGATGCTGAAACCAATCGACACAATCATCATTTGGTTTAGACCGAGGCGCTTTTTGCGAAGTGGCTTCCATAGGAATGCGTCTTGCGTATAACCAAACAAACCACCGAGTGCCATAACGATTACCGCTACCAAAAGAATTGGCAGGTTCATGTTTGCGTAGAACACCCAGGTCAAAAGCGCACCCAGGGTGAGCATTTCGCCGTGTGCGAAGTTGTTTAGCCCGGTGGTTCCGAAAATCAGTGAGATACCGATTGCGGCAACCGCGAGAAGGAGCCCGAGGTTCAAACCAGACCAGAGTCGAATGATTAGCTGATCGCTAAACGACTGAACAACTCGAGTGTCTTTACCAAGTGGGAACAGCAAACCGGCAACGTTAACTACGCTGAGGTCTGCCTGACGCACATTCTTGGTTGGGTCTTGGAGGCCAACGCCCTTTGGAAGGCTATCGAGAACGACTTCGACGTCGTAGACACCTTTCTTCTGTACTTCAACAATCCATTTGCCGTCGGCACCTGACGTTGCGAAACCATCGAAACCGTTTCCGGTGACGTGCAACTTCACACCAGCAACTGGCGTTCTGTCGTTTGTAATGGTTCCGCGAATCAGCAGTGAATCCTGGTTGTAGCTCGCACTAGGTGTCGGGCTAGGTGATCCAGCTGCGAATGACGGTAGTGCTGGTAACAACATGGCAAACAACATCGCCAATGTGCCCAGGACTATGGCTAGGCCGCGCACGCGGTGAGCTAGTCGAATATCCAAGCAGTCCTCCATGACCTCTTATTCGTTCGAGAATACCGCAATATACAAGGCCAATTCCGGTCGGTTAGACTGGCTTTACCGCCAACTGCTTGAGGACCTCAATTGACTGAACACAACCCTTTCGGCTACCTCGGACTCACATACGACGACGTCCTGCTTCTGCCAGGCGAGTCAGACATCATGCCTTCGGCGGTGAACACCAAGACCCAGTTGACCCGCCGCATCGAGATCAACGTGCCGCTGCTTTCTTCAGCAATGGACACCGTGACCGAGGCCCGCATGGCCATCGCCATGGCTCGTCAGGGCGGCATCGGCGTGCTGCACCGAAACCTCTCACTTGAAGACCAGGCATCGCAGGTGGATTTGGTCAAGCGCTCAGAGGCCGGAATGATCACCCACCCGGTGACCACCACCCCTCTTTCTACGATTCAAGAAGTCGACGACCTATGCGGTCGCTTCCGCGTTTCTGGCCTTCCGGTTGTCGACGAAGACGACCGCCTGGTTGGCATCGTGACCAACCGAGACATGCGATTTGTTTTGGACGTTCAGCGTCCGACTACCTTGGTTAAAGATGTAATGACCCCGATGCCTTTGATCACCGCGCAGGTTGGCATTCGTCCAGAGGAAGCGGTTGCGATTTTCGCTCAGCACCGCATCGAGAAGTTGCCGATCATCGATGGCAACCAAAAACTCCAGGGGCTCATCACGGTAAAAGATTTTGACAAGAGCGAGAAGTATCCGAACGCATCAAAGGATGGCGCGGGTCGTCTGCTAGTTGGTGCAGCGGTTGGTGTTGGTCAGGATGCATGGGAGCGTTCAATGGCGCTCATCGATGCTGGAGTAGACCTCCTTATTGTCGACACCGCACACGGACACAACCGTGCAGTGCTCGAAATGATTTCTCGACTAAAGGCAGAACCGTTTGCCAAGAACGTCGACATCATCGGCGGCAACGTTGCCACTCGCGAAGGCGCAGCTGCACTGGTTGCAGCGGGAGCAGACGCGGTGAAGGTTGGCGTTGGTCCAGGTTCGATTTGCACCACTCGCGTGGTTGCCGGTGTTGGTGTGCCACAGGTTTCTGCTGTTTACGAAGCATCGCTCGCAGCTAAGCCAGCCGGAGTGCCAATCATCGCCGACGGCGGATTGCAGTACTCGGGCGATATAGCCAAAGCCCTGGTGGCCGGCGCGAACTCGGTAATGCTCGGCTCGCTACTGGCCGGTACCGACGAGGCACCTGGCGACATCACCTTTGTTGGTGGCAAGCAATACAAGACCTACCGCGGCATGGGATCGCTCGGCGCAATGCAGGGGCGCGGCCAGGCCAAGAGCTACTCAAAGGACCGCTACTTCCAGGACGACGTGCTTCGCGAAGACAAGCTGGTACCAGAGGGAATCGAAGGCCGCGTGCCTTACCGCGGTTCGGTGGCCACCGTCACACACCAGTTGATTGGCGGACTTCGTGCATCAATGGGTTACGTGGGAGCAGAAACCATTCCTGCACTTCAGGAAAAGGGAAAGTTCGTTCGCATCACTGCTGCTGGTTTGAAAGAGTCACACCCGCACGACATTCAGATGACTGTCGAAGCTCCGAACTACAACAACCGCTAAAACTTCAAAGGGGATTCTAATGACCGAAATGGAAATTGGTCGCGGCAAGCGCGGAACTCGTGCTTGGGCATTCGACGATGTTGCGATCGTTCCATCTCGTCGCACCCGTGACCCGCAAGATGTTTCAACCGCATGGAACATCGACGCATACAAGTTTGAATTGCCAATCATGTCTGCTCCAATGGACAGCGCGGTTTCACCTGCTACCGCTATTGAAATTGGAAAACTCGGTGGTTTGGGTGTGCTCGATCTCGAAGGTCTCTGGACTCGTTACGAGGATCCATCACAGCAGCTAAATGAAATTGCAAAGTTAGATCCGACGCGAGCAATCGCACGCATGCAAGAAATTTACGCGGAGCCAATCAAGGCTGAACTGATTCGCGATCGTCTAGCTGAGATTCGCGCGGCAGGAGTAACTGTTGCCGGAGCACTTTCACCGCAGAGCACCGTTGAGTTTTATCAGACAGTGGTGAAGGCCGGCGTGGACATCTTCGTGATTCGCGGAACCACCGTTTCTGCCGAACACGTGTCGAAGACCACCGAGCCGCTAAACCTAAAGCAGTTCATTTATGAGCTCGATGTGCCGGTAATCGTGGGTGGAGCCTCTACCTACACCGCGGCACTGCACCTGATGCGCACGGGTGCCGCCGGTGTGCTAGTTGGTTTCGGCGGCGGCGCTGCCTCGACCACCCGAAAGGTAGTTGGCATTCACGCCCCTATGGCCACGGCCGTGGCTGATGTGGCTGGCGCTCGCCGTGACTACATGGATGAGTCTGGCGGCCGTTACGTGCACGTGATTGCAGACGGCGGACTGGGTACCACCGGCGACATAGTCAAGGCAATTGCCTGTGGCGCCGACGGCGTGATGCTTGGCTCGATCCTCGCGCGCGCGGAAGAGGCACCTGGTCAGGGCTGGCACTGGGGGCAGGAAGCATTCCACGAGGAGCTACCTCGCGGTAACAAGGTTCAGGTCGGCACTGCCGGTTCGCTCAAGCAGATTTTGCACGGTCCTTCTTCATCGGCCGACGGCACCACCAACGTTTCTGGCGCACTTCGTCGCGCAATGGCAACCACCGGATACAGCGATCTCAAGGAATTCCAGCGCGTTGACGTTGTAGTCGCTCCGTATGGCGCGTAACAGCATCTGGCGTTTAGCGGCCACTCCAAAATGGATTGGCGGATTATTTCTCGCGCTCGCGGTGGCATCGATTTTTGCCTGGCTTGGTCAGTGGCAACTCGGACGCGCGGTAGAAAGCAATAAGCCAATCGAAATTGTGAAAACTGAAACCGTCGCCGTAATGCTCGACACCAAAAATGTTTTCATTGTGACCGATCGCGTTCAAGATTCGAAAACCGGCTCCTGGGTAATTGCAAATTCCAAAACCGAAAAGGGCGGCTCGGTAATTCTCGCTCTCGGTTGGGCTCCGAATTTGAAAACCGCAGAGACCGCCCGAAATAATTTGATGAACTCGATGATTGCTCAGGCATTCATTCCCGTAACCGGTTCGACTCTTCCCACCGAAGCGCCAGAGAAATCGATCAACGCTTACACATTTGCTTCGGTATCAACCGCTCAACTTGCAAACGTGGTCGGCGGCGAAATGCGCTACGACTATCTCGCCGTGCAGGGCAATGCGGTGCCGGATGAACTGGTTGCGATTTCGGCTGGCATCAGTCAAGAGGCAGGGGTCAACTGGCTGAGTGCTTTTTACGCGGTTGAGTGGACGGTCTTTGCCGGCTTCGCGGTGTTCATGTGGTGGCGACTACTCAAAGATGCCCATGTGGCAGGACGGTTAAACTAGAGCAATGGCAGAAACCCAGCAGACCCAATTAGTCGGTGCCCTGAAGTACTTCAAGGTGACCTCCTACATCACCGGAACGGTGCTGCTGGCAGTCATGGTGCTTTGGGCGCTGCGTCGCCTTGGTGGGCAGGAGCTATGGGCCTTCGGCCCAAACGGCCTGGTATCGCTTGAGTCTTATGGCGCAGAGGGGCTTGGTCTTCCGACCACCGGAGTCTCGCTAACAGTTTTGATTCTGATCGTGCACGGCTGGCTTTACGTGGCCTATCTGTTTGGCGACTTCCGTTTGTGGACAATGCTGCGCTGGGGAATCGGCAAGTTCTTGATTATCGCTCTCGGTGGCATCGTGCCATTTCTTTCATTCTTCACTGAACGTCACTTCGCCAAGGTTGCCGAGGGTTATCTAAAGAAAACCGAGGCAATGTAATGAACCGTCCAGTACTGGTTGTCGACTTTGGTGCACAGTACGCGCAACTAATTGCTCGTCGCGTGCGTGAAGCAAACGTTTACAGCGAGATTGTTCACCACAACATCACGGCAGCAGAAGTTGCAGCTAAGCAACCGCTAGCCATCATTCTCTCTGGTGGCCCTTCTTCGGTTTACGAAGCTGGTTCACCACAACTCGACAGGGGAATTCTTGAGCTAGGAATTCCAGTGCTCGGCATCTGTTACGGATTCCAAACTTTGGCAAATGCGCTCGGTGGTCGAGTAGACGCCACCGGCAAAAAGGAATACGGAGCCACCGAACTTAATGTGAGTGCTGCCGGTGAAATTCTTGCCGGACAACCATCGCACCAAATTTGCTGGATGTCTCACGGCGATCAGGTTATGGAAGCACCTTCAGGTTTCGAAGTTCTTGCCTCTACCGAAACTACTCCGGTGGCTGCTTTCGCAAACAGCGAGAAAAAGATTTACGGAGTGCAGTGGCACCCAGAAGTGAAGCACAGCGAATTTGGTCAAAATGTTTTGACCAACTTCTTGCACAACGCTGCGGGGATTCCTGCCACCTGGAACTCGGGCAACGTAATTGCCGAACAGGTTGAGAAAATTCGCGCACAGGTTGGCAACGATCGCGTAATTTGCGGACTCTCCGGTGGAGTCGATTCTGCGGTGGCGGCAGCGCTCGTGCACAAGGCAGTTGGCGATCAACTAGTTTGTGTCTTCGTGAACCACGGACTACTTCGCGAAGGTGAGGCCGAGCAGGTGGAGCGAGACTACGTGGCGGCCACCGGTATTCGCCTGGTCGTAGTCGATGCCGAGCAGAAGTTCCTCGATGCACTGGCCGGAGTCAGCGACCCTGAGACCAAGCGCAAGATCATCGGTCGCGAGTTCATCCGCACCTTCGAAGAAGCGCAGGCGGCACTGATTGCCGAGGCAAAGGCCGACAACCGACCAATCAAGTTCCTGGTGCAGGGCACGCTCTACCCAGACGTGGTTGAGTCTGGTGGCGGGGCAACCGCCGGAATCAAGAGCCACCACAACGTGGGTGGACTGCCTGAAGACCTGCAGTTCGAGCTTGTCGAACCGCTGCGCACCCTTTTCAAAGACGAGGTTCGCGCCATCGGTGCCGAGCTTGGCTTGCCACACGAAATCGTTCAGCGTCAGCCGTTCCCGGGTCCGGGCCTCGGTATTCGCATCGTTGGCGAAGTTAATAAGGAGCGCCTAGATCTGCTGCGCAAGGCCGATGCCATTGTTCGAGAGGAACTCACCGCTGCCGGACTCGACGGTGAAATTTGGCAGTGCCCGGTGGTGCTACTCGCTGATGTGCGCAGCGTTGGAGTGCAGGGCGACGGCCGCACCTACGGCCACCCAATCGTGCTTCGTCCGGTTTCATCAGAAGATGCCATGACCGCAGACTGGACCCGTCTGCCATATGACCTCTTGGCTAAAGTTTCGAACCGCATCACCAACGAAGTCGCCGGTGTAAACCGAGTGGTCTTGGATGTGACTTCGAAGCCACCCGGAACTATTGAGTGGGAGTAGTTCTTTGACCTTGGTTTTTGGTCATCGCGGAGCATCCGGTTATCGGCCGGAGAATACCCTCGAAGCTTTCGAGCTAGCTTTTCAGCAAGGCGCGGATGCGATCGAATGCGATTTAGTGCCAACCGCCGACGGACACCTCATCATTCGTCACGACAACTACTTGTCGACCACCACCAACATTGCAGAGCATCCGGAATTTGCCGATCGTAAAACCAAAGATTGGTACACCGAAGATTTCACGCTCGACGAAATCAAATCGCTTCGTGCCATCGAGCGCCTTCCAGATTTGCGTCCGGGCAGTGCCAAGTTCGATGGCGAGTTTTTGATACCAACCGTTGACGAACTTCTCGCTTCGAAATTTGCCGATGGCAAGACCTTGATTTTGGAAATCAAGAACGGCCTATTTTTCGCAGCCAACAATATTCCGGTGGTCGCCATCTTGAAGCGCGCGCTCGATGCTTCGAACTATCGTGACCGCGGAATCAGTTTGATCATCGAAAGTTTCGAGTATCCGATACTGCAGCAGGCTAAGCGCGTGCTTGGCGAAGTTGCTCAGTATGTGTTTCTGTTTCAGGAGCCGCTCGGACACTCTTACCTCGATCAGATCCAGGAAAACATCGACGGCATTAGTTTTGACATTCGTTTGCTCGAGCACGACTACATTGGCCTGGCCCATTCCTGGGGTAAGCCGGCATACCTCTGGACGGCTAAGGCCGAGGACGCCGAGTACAGCATCGACGAATACTATGCACAACTAATTGCCACCGAGGCCGACGGCATCTTCGCCGACCAGCCCGATTTGCTTGTCTCCTGCCTCGCCTAAACTTGGCAAGTTATGTCAGAACTCGAACTGTTTTCAGTGCCAAACCACAGCGACAAGCTGGTGGAGGGCCTCAACCCGCAGCAGCGGGCGGCAGTCGAGTATCGCGGCCCCGCGCTGCTAATCGTGGCTGGAGCAGGCTCGGGTAAAACCAGGGTTTTGACCCACCGCATTGCGCATCTGCTGGCTAACAAAGAAGCCTGGCCGTCTCAGATTTTGGCCATCACCTTTACCAACAAGGCAGCCGCCGAAATGCGGGAGCGCATCAGGCACCTGCTCGGCGAATCGGCAGATGGCATGTGGATCAAAACTTTCCACTCGGCTTGTGTTGCCATTCTTCGTCGCGAGGCAGAGCGCCTAGGTCATGATGGCAACTTCACCATTTACGACAGCGGCGACTCGCGTGCAATTTTGAAGCGACTCATCAAAGATGCCGGTGCCGATGTGCACGGCCTCACTCCGGCTGGACTCGCCGCAGCTATTTCGAATGCCAAGAACGAACTCAACGACGCCGACAGTTTTGCTCGCAACAGCGACATGAATGATCCAAAGGCTCGCGCCATTGCGCAATTGTTTGCCCAGTACCAAGCAGAGCTTCGTCGTAACAACGCATTCGACTTTGACGACCTAATCGGTGAGACGGTTTACCTGTTCCGCGCGTTCCCAGATGTTGCCGAGGTCTACCGCAAGAAGTTCCGACACATCTTGGTTGATGAATACCAAGACACTAACCACGCGCAGTATTCGCTGATTCGCGAACTAACTATGGGCAGCAATCCGGCATCTTTGACCGTGGTGGGCGACAGCGATCAGTCAATCTACGCATTCCGCGGAGCAGACATTCGCAACATCTCCGAATTCGAAAAAGACTTCGTGGGGGCCAAGACCATCTTGCTCGAGCAGAACTATCGCTCCACGCAAAACATTTTGACTGCTGCGAATGCAGTCATCGGAAATAACTTCGACCGACCAAACAAGAACCTCTGGACCGACAGCGGCGATGGCGAAAAAATCGTTGGCTACACCGGCTATTCGGCTCACGATGAGGCCCAGTTCATCGCAGACGAGATTGGCGATTTGCACCGCGCCGGCACCAGCTACCGCGACATCGCGGTGTTCTACCGCACCAACGCCCAGACCCGTGCCCTGGAAGAAATTTTCATCCGCTCTGGCCTGCCATACCGCGTGGTGGGTGGCACCAAGTTCTACGAACGCGCCGAAATCAAAGACGCCTTTGGCTACCTGGTGGCGATTGCCAACCCTAAAGACGACCTCGCCACGCGCCGAATCTTGAACGTGCCTAAGCGAGGCATCGGTGATGCATCTGAAACAGCGATTGCAAACTTTGCCGACAAAAACAAAATCTCACTTCGCGAAGCACTCGCCTTCGAATTGGGATTCGGCCCGAAGATTGCGACAGCCATTCGCGGCTTGCACGCACTGCTTGAAGAATTCGAAGTGCAGATCGCTACCGAACCGGTCGACAAGATTTTGCTCGGAGTGTTGAACAAGAGCGGAATGCTCGAAGCGCTGAGAAACTCACGCGACCCGCAAGACGAAGCACGAGTGGAAAACCTCGAGGAATTAGTTTCGGTGGCAAAAGATTTCCAGCGAAATAACCCCGAGGGTCGCCTGCCAGATTTCTTGAACGAAGTTGCGCTGGTTGCAGCCGCCGATGAAATCGACGATGAATCGGGAACAGTGTCACTTATGACCCTGCACACGGCAAAGGGTCTCGAGTACGACGCCGTATTTTTGACCGGTATCGAAGAGTCGCTGTTGCCGCACAAGATGGCGTTCATCACTCCGGGCGGTCTAGCCGAAGAGCGACGACTCTTTTACGTGGG
>JBEGPH010000030.1:0-9114 GCA_041181555.1 Actinomycetota bacterium
ACACGAAGTCGCTCGACAGCAGCACCAAGCTCAACGCGAACGTTTAGTTCACGGGTGCGCTCCTGCTCAAGATTGTCGGCAAGGGTCTGGCGGTTTTCGTAGGAAACTACTGGTCGCTGCTGCGCGGCAAATTCGTCGTGTAACCCGACAGCCTCGGCAAGTTTGACCTCGGCCTCTGTGATTCCGGCTTTCGCCACATCTGCAGCCTGGTTCAATCGATCGAATTCAGCTTGGGCCGCCTCGACAGCAACGCGCGCTCTACCAAGAGCCTCAGCATTTTTAGCAAGTTGTGCGTCGTGCTGGTTTAGTTCGGCAAGCGCTTCTTTGGCGCTAGCCTTTGCAGCCTCTTCGGTAGCGCGCGCCTGAGCAAGTTCACCCTTTGCGCGATCAAGCGATGAATTCACTTCGGCGATGCGTGACTCTGCAGCGTCACGCTCGGCTACCAACTGAAGCTTTGATGGCTTGCTTTGCGATCCACCGCGAATTACAGATTCAGAAAGCACGTCGCCATCAAGTGTGATCAGAGTAAGTTTTGCGGTCGCTTTGTCGCGTGCGTAAAGAGATCGAGCAGCGTCGAGGTCGTCAACAATGACAACGTCGCCCAGTAGAGAAATAATTCCTGTTGGTGCTTCAACAACCGATGCGGCCGAACGAGCGCCTGCAACATTTGGAATGTTTTCTGCCGCACCACGAGCATCAACATCTGCAACGATAAGTTCTACGCGACCGCCGTCACTCTTCTTTAGGTGCTCGATTGCAGCTAAACCTTCTTCGCGAGTATCGGCAACCAAAGCGTCGGCCAATGGACCAAGCGCAGCAGCAATGGCATTTTCGAAGCCGGCTTCAATCTTCATGTGCGACGCCACGAGTCCACGAATACCGCGAAGTCCTGCTGAGGTAAGTTCGGTTGCTCCGTCTTTTTGCTTAAGAGTTAGATCAAGCGCACTGCGTTTTGCCTCAAGTGAGTCCCTCTCGCGCTCTGCCTGATGAATCGCGTCGCGAACGGTTTCGATGTGAGCCTGTGCTTCGCTAACTGCGCGCTGGGCAGCTTCGTATCTTGCATCAAGAGTGGTATCACCCTGCTGCTGAGACTGCAGCTGCGATTCAAGGGTCTGGTACTCGCCGTGCGCGGTATTCAAACGGTCTTGAGCATCACCCAGTGCACCCTCTTGGCGCAGCATCTCATTACGAAGGCCAGCGAGACGAGACTCAGCAACAGTAACTTCATTGGCCAGGCGAGCCTTCTCGAGGTCGAATTTAGAGAGCAAGGTGTTCTGCTCGGCAATTTCGTTGTCGTATTTTTCAAGAATGTCTCGAGCTTCGGAGCGTGCAGCTTCAGCCTCTTTTAGTGCGCCTTCGAGTCGCTGAACTACGTTTTCGAATTCACCGATTTGCGCTTCGGCAATTTGTGCTTCGGTATCGATCGCAGCAAGGTCGACTTGCCCTCCACTGGCATCAGCACGAGAACCCAAAAGAGCCACTCGCTGGTTAGCCAAAGTCAGTAGTGATCGAAGCCGCTCGCTAAGTGCATCAAATTGGTAGGAAAGGTTTCGCGCGCTGTCGAGCTCTCCAGAAACTTGAGCCGACTCGATCTGACGAATTCGCTGAGTGTTCGTCTCAATGAGCTGCTGAATAATATTGCGCTCAGCCTTGCTGTCGGTTTCAGACTTTGCAGTGTATTCAAGAGCGCTGTGAAGCTCAGTGATTTCGTAAGCGAGCAAACGCGCCTTGGCATCTCGAACTGTGGCGGCAATCCCCTGAGCCTGTCGAGCCACTTCTGCCTGCTGACCAAGTGGCTTCAACTGTCGGCGAACTTCACCGGCGAGGTCGTTCAAGCGAGTCAGGTTTATCTGCATCGCCTCGAGTTTGCGCTCGGTCTTCTCTTTGCGGCGACGGTGCTTCAAAATACCAGCGGCTTCTTCGATAAATCCGCGTCGTTCGATTGGTGAAGCGGTAAAGATTTCGTTTAGCTTGCCCTGCCCAACGATGACGTGCATTTCGCGGCCAAGACCGGAGTCGCTCAAAAGCTCTTGAACGTCAAGCAAACGGCAGGCTTCACCGTTGATTGCGTATTCACTTCCGCCATTGCGGAAAAGGGTTCGTGAAATCGTTACTTCGCTGTAGTCGATTGGCAAAGCGCCGTCGGAGTTGTCGATGGTAAGAAGCACTTCTGCACGACCCAGTGGACCCTTAGTAGCGCTTCCCTTAAAGATGACGTCTTCCATCTTGTCTCCACGAAGAGACTTGGCACCTTGCTCACCCATAACCCAGGCGATGGCATCGAAGACGTTTGACTTACCGTGGCCGTTCTTACCGATGATGGCGATAACGCCC
The DNA here is from genome assembly GCA_041181555.1 of Actinomycetota bacterium. Taxonomy (GTDB): domain Bacteria; phylum Actinomycetota; class Actinomycetes; order Actinomycetales; family Microbacteriaceae; genus Rhodoluna. The sequence continues at coordinate 2,335 of JBEGPH010000030.1, forward strand.
GGCTCGAACTCAAAAGTGGTTGGTTGGGCAAATGATTTGAAGCCCTTGAGGGTGAGGCTCTTTAGATACAAGCTCTGACACCCCTTAAGTCTTTTCGGCGGCGAAATTCACGCCTAACCAGTCAAAAATACCCTATTCAGGAGGGCGCTTTTGCCAACTACTTAGGCTCTGGCACGGGCTTTCTGGCACTTTGGGCAAAAATGTGACCCGCGATTCATCCATGCCTCGCGCTTTATGGCCGTTCCGCAGCGAGGGCATGGCTGATTGGTCATGCCGTAGGCATTCAGCGAAACATCAAAGTAGCCGCTCTCCCCGTTGACGTTCTTGTATTGCTCATCAAACGAAGTGCCGCCTTGCGCGACGGCATCGCGAAGAATCTTCTGGATGGCAGAAGTGAGTTGCTCAAAAGTTGCTGCGGTGATGGTGTTTGCCGGTTGGTCGTAGTGCAGCTTCGATTGCCAAAGAGCCTCGTCGGCGTAGATGTTGCCAACACCTGAGAGCACCTGCTGATCAAGCAGAACTCGCTTGACTCCTGACGCTTTCTTCTTGAACTTTGCCTTGACCTCTTCGGCGGCAAAATCAGGATCGAGTGGGTCTCGAGCAATATGTGCAGCTGACTTAGGGATTAGGTTTAGCCACCACTTTCCATTACCAATGCCGTCACTAAACCCGCCAGGCTTGCCGTCTGATGTGGGCACAAGCTCATCAATCGCAAGGGAACCGAAAATCCTTTGATCTATAAATCGAAATTCAATTTCTTTTCCACGAGGAGTTTCAGCGTGAATTACAACGCGCGTGAGCTTATCCTCTGCTGCTCCTGGTTTACGTAGCAACATTTGCCCGCTCATACCTAGGTGCCCAACTAACGCAAGTGGCTGCTTCTCACCAGCTATTTGTAGCGGCATCCACAAAAATTTTCCGCGACGCACAACCCCCAGAATTTTTGCTCCAACCAGGGTCTTTACAAAATCTTTAGGTCCGGCAAGGTGACGCTTTAAACTGCGCACATCAAGAATGTCGATTGCCCGAACGGTTGCGTTAGTGAGCGCTGGAGCTAGTCCGGCGCGAACCGTTTCTACCTCTGGTAACTCAGGCACTAGCGGCGCTTTCTCGGTTTCTTAACTTTCGGCACGGCATCTACCAAAACATCGAGCGCCTTGATTGCAGCCGCAGTTTCTGCCGACTTCTTGGTTCGCCCCTCGCCGTGACTAATCTCTTCACCGTTGATCAGCAAAGTCGAGAAGTATTCGCGGTTGTGGTCTGGGCCTTCGAAGCGAGTCTTGTAATGAGGAGTGCCACGACCGAGTGCCTGCACGCGCTCCTGCAGCGTGGTCTTTGGGTCGCTGTTGGCACGCAGGTCGTCTGGGTTATCGAGCAGCGGAAAAACAAATTTTTCCACGAGCTGCCGAGCGGCATCGTAACCAAGCGAAATAAATGCCGCGCCAAGAATCGCTTCGAATGCATCGGCAAGAAGATTTGGTTTATTGCGTCCGTCGGTGGCAAGTTCGCCTTTGCCAAGTAGTAGATAGTCGCCAATTCCAAGTGCGCCTGCAATCACCGCGAGCGCGCGCGCAGAAACAACTGCGTTCTTAACTTTGGTCATCTCACCTTCAGGAAGGTCGGTGAGGGTTTCATAGATATGGCTTGTAACGACAAAACCCAACACCGAGTCTCCGAGAAATTCGAGACGTTCGTTGTTGGGTGTATTGCCGTGTTCGTAAGAGTACGAACGATGAGTTAGTGCGATCTTTAGTAGTTCGCGATCGATATCAACGCCGAGCTTTGCGCTCAGTTCGTCGAGTTTCATTCAGCTAACTCGAATGAATTAAGCGTCAGCGACCTTGCGGCCCTTGTACTCCATGAACAATGCGGTGCCGTTTGAGTCGGTTACAACCTTCGCGCGGTGAGGAAGGCTGTAAACAACCTTTCCGTTCTCGATGGTCTTTACCAAGGCAATCGGTGCTGCCTTCCACTGCGAGCGGCGTGCGTGAGTGCGGCTGCGGCTGAGGCGTCTCTTTGGTACTGGCATGTCAATCTTCCTTAAGCTTTTTCAGTTCGTTCCACCGCGGATCAATTGCGGCTTCGTGAACGTGGTGGGGGTTGTCTGCCAGCCGTTCACCGCAATCCGCGCAGAGACCTAAACAATCTTTTTTGCAAATTGGTTGGAATGGGAGGCTTAGAACCACCGCATCTAAGATGACCTGTTCAAGATCGATATTCTCGTCTTCAATAGCGAAGTCATCCTCGTTGGTTAAAGAATAGGCGAAAAGCTCTTGGAAATCCACCTCAACCGGGATGACCACTGGGTCTAGACAGCGACTGCACTCGGCCTTGGCCTCGGAAAAAACCTCTCCCGTAGCCAGGATTCCCTCATGTACCGACTCGAGGCGAACATCGACATCCATTTCCTCGCCCTTTGGCAATTCGGCCATGCCGTTACCCATCGCCTCTGGAAGGTCTATTTCAAGGCGATGCACCCGCATTTGACCGGGTTTGTGCATCAAATCATGCACATTGACGCTAAAAACCGAGCTGCTCATTACTTCTTTCCCTTGAGCGCCTTTACTACCGCCGACGGAACATACTTGTCTACCGAGCCACCCAGCTTGGCCACCTGACGGACCAAACTGCTTGAGACAAAGCCCTGAGATGGGTCGGCCGGTAGAAACACGGTTTCAACTCCGGCAAGGTCGCGATTTACGCGTGCCATGGGTAGTTCGTAGTCGAGGTCGGCGTTGTTGCGAACACCCTTGATTAGCACCGAGGCGCCGACCTTTTTGCAGTAATCAACTAGAAGCCCGCTGTCCATGGTGGACACGATTACCTTTGCCTGCTTGCTTGACGGGAATGCCTTGCCAAAACGGGCGGCTTCGCTGAAACTCGACTCGATCAGCGCAACGCGCTCTTCGCTGCTGAAGAACGGGGTTTTGGCTGGATTGTGGACCACAACAATGTGTAGCTCATCAAACAAACTGGCCGCGCGAGCCGCGATGTCGAGGTGGCCGAAAGTGATTGGGTCGAAGCTTCCCGGGTAAACAGCAATTTTTGGCATGAATAAAGGCTATTAGTTTTTGCTCAAGTTGTCTTGGGCAGATTCCTCAATCGCTTCAAGGGCCTGAGCCAATAGCTTGTGCTTCTCCATGGACGGATCCTGCTCGATGAGTGCCTGGGCTTGCAGGCGTGCTTCCTGAATCAAATCGGCATCCCGAATTACGCGCAACAACTTCAAACTACTTCTTCCGCCAGATTGATTTGCGCCAAGCACATCTCCTTCTCTGCGCAGCTCTAGATCAATTTCACTCAGCTTGAATCCATCGAGCGTACTTGCCACGGCCGTGACTCGTTCTAGCGCAATGCTTCCGGGTTCGGCGGCTGTAAGTAGTAAACACAATCCAGCATTTCCACCGCGACCCACACGACCTCGAAGCTGATGAAGTTGGCTAATGCCGAAACGATCGGCGTCTAGCACCACCATCACGGTTGCGTTCGGTACATCCACTCCAACTTCGATAACAGTTGTAGATACCAGAACATCAATTTCACGGTTGGCAAAACGAGTCATGACATCTTCTTTTTCCTCAGAAGAGAGTCGACCGTGAAGCGCCTCAATTCGAAGATTGGAAAGCACCGGGATTGATCGAAGTGCATCGACCATACCGACAACAGTTGCTAATGCTGGAGCGCCTTCCTCGGCTTCGTTTTCTTCGTCCGAAGTTTTCTCACTGTCATCAATTCGGGAACAAACCACGAAAGCTTGTCTGCCGTTGGCTACTTCTTCTGCGATTCGACTCCAGGTGCGAGCAACAAGCGCGGATTGAGATTGCTGGACAACGTGCGAGGTTATCCCCTGTCGACCGGCAGGCAGCTCGGTAAGCGTTGAGATGTCCAAGTCACCAAAGACAGTAACGGCAAGCGTTCTAGGAATCGGGGTTGCTGTCATGGTCAGCACGTGTGGGGGTTGCTTACCCTTTAGGCGAAGTGCTTCTCGCTGCTCTACCCCAAAGCGATGTTGCTCATCAATCACAATGAGCCCGAGATCAAAAAACTCGACCTTCTCGGAAATTAGAGCGTGAGTACCAACCACAATTTGGGCCTTACCACTGACGATTTGCAAAAGAGCACGCTTGTGCTCGGCAGCTGACATCTGACCGGTGAGCAGGGTTAATCCCAGTTTGTCGGCTAACTCATCGCCAAGAGTCTTACGAATAGATCTGAGATGCTGAGCGGCAAGCACTTCGGTGGGAGCAAGTAATGCTGATTGCCCGCCGCTTTCAGCAACCGCGAGCATCGCACGAACGGCAACGAGGGTCTTACCTGAACCAACTTCACCCTGGAGCATTCGATGCATTGGATGCTCACGCTCGAGATCTTCGAGAATTTGATTTCCCACTTCGACCTGGCCAGACGTGAGAGTAAATGGCAGCGATTTATCGAATTCAGCCAGGAGTTTGCCGGCCGACCTCGATGTGGCAGTGATGGATGCGTTCTCGAGTCTCCGCTTAATTAAAGTAGCTTGCAACAAGAAAGCCTCGTGGAATCTCAAAGTGTCTCTCGCCATTTGCCAGTCATGAGTGACAGCAGGCTGATGGATGTCTCTAATGGCTTTGTCTAGGTTGAGGAGTTTGTTTCTCTTGACCAAGTTCTCAGGAAGTTCATCTTCAATAGGCGGAAGCACATCTAGCAGCACACCGATGGCACGCTGAATCATCCAAGTGGAAACCTTGCTCGCTGCTGGGTATATCGGAATTGGAAGGTCTGCCCACTTTTTGGCGTCCTCATCGGAAATGTCCTCTGGGAAGAGCTCGTAATCCGGATGCGCCAGCTGTAACTTGCCCTGGTAAGAGTTGATTTTTCCAGCAAAAAGACCGCGCACCCCAGGCTTTAGTTCTTTGGCTCGCCATGCTTGGTTAAAAAATGTCAGCGAAAGAAAACCTTCGCCGTCGGTCAGGCGCACTTCCAGGATGTTTCCAGCTTTGCCGCGCATGTATCGTTCCCGCACATCAACCACATCGGCCACCACAGTGACGGCCTCACCGACAGGTATGTCTGCGATTGGAGTTAGCTCGCCTCTGCTGGAGTAGCGGCGAGGAAAATGCTGGAGAAGATCACTAACAGTCTTGAGCTCCAAGTGTTTAGCGAATGCCTTAGCCGTTCGGTCACCTAGGTAGGCAACTAAAGAGTCATTGGGCAAGAGCATGCTTCAATCTTTGCCGACAGGTTAGGCTTGGCGACAAATGACACGAATTATCGGCGGAGTAGCGGGCAGCTTAAAGTTAGCCTCGCCAGCCAAGAGCACCAGGCCAACTAGCGATCGAATTCGCGAGAGCATATTCAGTCGCCTCGAATCTCGAGGCGCAATCGAAGAGGCACGGGCCTTGGATCTTTACGCAGGCACCGGAGCATTGGCACTCGAGGCACTTAGTCGCGGAGCCAAATCAGCTCACTTGGTTGAAAAAGACGGCAAGGCCGCAGCAGTTTGCATCCAAAACTCCAACACGATTCAGCGCGCGCTAGATAAACAAGGCATCGAAGTTTTTGTAAAGACCGTAAACAAACCAGTCGGCGCTTTTTTAGCTGCGGACTCTGCGGAATATGATCTGGTCTTTATCGATCCACCATACGAGATTGACAATCAACAAGTTGAAGCTGAACTAGAGGCGCTACTGCCAAGACTAAGCAAGGGTGCTGTAGTGATTGTTGAGCGCTCGAGCAGAACTGAAGACCTAAATTTTCCAGCCGGATACGTTTTTGAAGAAAAGAAGAACTACGGCGATACCGACGTTAACTGGCTGAGCAAAAACTAGCTGCTAAAGGTGACGCTCGACCGGTCCCACATAAACCTGCTGTGGGCGACCAATCTTGGTTGAGCTATCAGTCATCATTTCGCGCCAGTGCGCAATCCAGCCCGGCAATCGACCAATTGCAAACAATGGGGTAAACATCTTTGCTGGGAAGCCCATGGCCTTGTAAATGACACCACTATAGAAGTCGACGTTTGGGTAAAGCTTTCGCTCAACGAAGTATGAGTCTGAGAGCGCTGCTGCCTCCAGCTCTTTTGCGATGCCGAGCAACGGATCGTTGATTCCTAGATCGGCAAGTACCGAGTCCGCGGTCTGCTTGACGATCTTGGCACGAGGATCAAAGCTCTTGTAAACGCGGTGACCGAAGCCCATCAGGCGGATACCGTCTTCCTTGTTCTTGACTCGCTCAACGTAGCGCTGAACCGACTCGCCACTGTCGCGAATGTAGGTAAGCATGTCGATTACAGCTTCATTTGCACCACCGTGCAAAGGACCAAATAGCGCGTTGATACCGGCAGAAACAGAAGCAAAGAGGTTTGCCTGAGTAGAGCCAACCAGGCGAACGGTTGATGTGGAGGCATTCTGCTCGTGGTCTGCGTGCAATGTGAACAAAGTATCGAGGGCCTTGGTCACGACCGGATTCTGCAAGTACTCCTCAGCCATGTTGCCGAAGCTAAGGCGCAAGAAGTTCTCTACGTAACTAAGTGAGTTGTCTGGGTAAAGCAAAGCTTGTCCCATTGAATTCTTGTGAGCGTATGCAGCAAGCACTGGAAACTTTGCGAGCAAACGGATTGTTGAAAGCTCAACCTGTTTGTCGTCGTGAGGATTCAGCGAGTCCTGGTAGAAAGTTGAAAGCGCAGATACTCCGGCGGAAAGAACAGACATCGGGTGCGCATTTTGTGGCATTGCGTGGAATAGGTTCTTGAGGTCTTCGTGTACAAGAGTGTGGCGTCGAATTCTGTCTTCAAAGTTTCCAAAT
>JBEGPH010000031.1:0-8884 GCA_041181555.1 Actinomycetota bacterium
TGTATTCGGAGTTTGGGCACCTGGTGAAGAAGTAGCAAAGCTAACTTTCTTCGGACTTTATTCTCTTCAGCACCGCGGACAAGAATCCGCCGGTATCGCCACTTCAAACGGCGACAAAATCTTGGTTTACAAAGACATGGGTTTGGTGTCGCAAGTATTTAGCGAGAGCGCACTTGAATCACTTGTTGGTCACATCGCGGTGGGGCACAACCGATACTCAACTACGGGTGCATCATCTTGGCGCAATGCACAACCAACACTTGGACGCACCGCAGCCGGCACGGTTGCACTCGCACACAACGGAAACTTAACCAACACCGCAGATTTGTTGGACATGCTCAAGGAGCGTTACCCAAATCAAGGTGCAAACGAAATCACCGGCGGTAACACCACCGACACCGCAGTGCTAACTGCACTTCTTGCTGGCGATCTGGATCACACGCTAGAGGCCACCGCTTTGGAATTGCTACCAAAGGTTAAAGGCGCATTCTGTTTGGTCTTCATGGACGAGCACACTCTCTACGCCGCACGCGATCCACAGGGAGTTCGCCCGCTAGTACTCGGACGGCTTGAGCGCGGCTGGGTGGTTGCATCTGAAACCGCAGCACTCGACATCGTTGGAGCTTCTTTCGTGCGCGAAGTTGAGCCAGGTGAACTGATTGCAATCGACGAGAACGGATTGCGCTCGACTCGTTTTGCTGAAGTTAAGCGAGCAGGTTGTGTATTCGAATATGTTTACCTCGCTCGACCAGATACCTCTATCAATGGCCGCGTGGTTTACGACGCACGCGTTGATATGGGCAAAGCTCTAGCCCGCGAATACCCGGTGGAAGCCGATCTTGTAATTCCAACCCCCGAGTCTGGAACCCCTGCTGCCATTGGCTACTCGCAGCAGTCGGGTATTCCTTTTGGTCACGGGCTAGTCAAGAACGCCTACGTGGGCCGCACGTTTATTCAGCCTTCGCAGACTATTCGTCAGCGCGGTATTCGTTTGAAGTTGAACCCGCTAAAAGAAGTAATTCGCGGTAAGCGCATTGTTGTCATTGACGACTCAATTGTTCGTGGCAACACTCAGCGTGCACTTGTGCAGATGTTGCGTGAAGCAGGAGCTGCAGAAATTCACGTTCGAATTTCTTCACCACCAATTACCTGGCCGTGTTTCTACGGAATTGATTTTGCAACTCGAGCAGAGTTAATCGCAACTGGTCTTGGCGTTGAAGATGTGCGCAAATCAATTGGCGCAGACACTCTTGGCTATCTTTCAAAAGAGGGAATGATCGAAGCGTCTGGTCAAACCGAATCTTCACTTTGCACCGCTTGCTTCACCGGGCAGTATCCAATCGAACTTCCAACCGCTGATCGACTCGGAAAAAACCTTTTGGAAAAACCAGCCGATGCCGCATGCAACCCTGGTCCGGACAGCGAGACCGATGCGCTGGTGCGCGAACAACAGGAAACTTTGAATGACTGACGCATACGCAGCAGCTGGAGTTGACACTCACGCTGGAGATCTTGCAGTTGAACTAATGAAGCGCGCTGTTGGCGCAACACACAACGACATGGTGGTTGGTGGACTCGGCGGCTTTGCCGGAATGATGGATGTCTCATTCCTAAAGAATTACGATCGTCCACTTTTGGCAACATCAACCGATGGTGTTGGCACCAAAGTGGCAATCGCTCAGATCATCGACAAACACGACACCATTGGCCAAGACCTTGTGGGTATGGTCGTCGACGACATCGTTGTGGTTGGTGCCAAGAGCTTGTTTATGACCGACTACATCGCCTGCGGCAAGGTGGTGCCAGAGCGCATCGCCGACATCGTGCGCGGTATCGCCGAGGCCTGTTCCTCGGTAGGCGTTGCGCTGGTTGGCGGAGAAACCGCTGAACATCCTGGATTACTCGGCCCAGATGACTACGACGTTGCCGGTGCGGCCGTTGGCGTGGTGGATGCCGCCAAGCTATTGGGCCCGCAGAACGTGAAGGCAGGCGACGTTGTACTCGGAATGCAGTCTTCTGGCCTGCACTCAAACGGCTACTCGCTCGTGCGCAAGGTAGTGGCCGATTCTGGGCTCGATTATCGCAAGTCGGTAGCCGAATTCGGTAGCCGTTCTCTTGGTGAAGTTTTACTTGAGCCAACTCGTCTTTACACCGGCGTACTCAACTCACTGCTCGAATCTTCGCTAGGCGCAGGCGTGCACGCCATGAGTCACATCACCGGTGGGGGCATTGCGGCCAACATCGCGCGTGTGCTTCCTGAGGGATTGGCGCTCGATGTAGATCGTGCAACTTGGTCACCGCACGAGGTGTTCCGAGTATTGGCAGGCTGGGGCGACTTCTCGCTTGAGTCGGTCGAAGGCACTTGGAACCTCGGTCTGGGTCAAGCAGTGGTTGTAGCAGCTGATCACGCCGAGAAGATTTCAGCAGAAATCAACAAGCTTGGTGTGCCAACTTGGCAACTAGGCGTTATCGAAAACGCACCCGAAGACTTGAGCAGTTACGTGCACGGCGCCAAAGGTGTCTACGGCGGAGCAGTGCGACTAGTTGGTAAGTACGCGAACTAATTTTTATGTCAAAGAAACTACATGTAGCAATTGTCGGTGCCGGCCCTGCTGGAATTTACGCCGGTAACATCCTCTCGAATCAATATCCTGATGTAGAAATTGATTTGTTTGATTCGCTTCCTGCGCCTTACGGATTGATTCGCTATGGAGTAGCTCCGGATCATCCGAGAATCAAGGGCATTGTTAATTCACTTCACGAAATGCTCAACGACGGAAAGATTCGTTTTTACGGCAACGTGACATTTGGTGTTGACCTAACTCTCGAAGACATTAGAAAGCATTACCACGCGGTTATTTTCGCAACCGGTGCAATCAAAGACGCAGAGCTCAACATCCCTGGCGTCGATCTGCCGGGCAGTTACGGAGCCGCAGACTTTGTGGCTTGGTACGACGGCCACCCGGATTATCCGCGCACCTGGCCGCTAGAGGCCAAGCAGGTAGCGGTACTCGGCAACGGTAACGTGGCGCTGGATGTGGCTCGAGTACTGGCAAAGCACGCCGATGACATGCTCAGCACCGACATTCCGGCGAATGTTTACGAAGGACTCAAGCAATCACCGGTGACAGACGTACACGTTTTTGGTCGTCGTGGACCGGCAAATATTAAGTTCACACCTATCGAACTTCGCGAACTTGGCGAAGTTGAAGACGTAGACATCGTTTTGTATGACGAAGATTTTGCCGAGGGTTGGTTTGATGAAGATGCCGAAGGCGTTACCAATCAGCACAAAGTCATGGCGCGAATCATGGAGTCATGGCGCGAGCGTGAACTAACCGGGGCATCACGTAGATTGCATTTGCACTTTTACTCGACTCCGGTGGAAATACTTGGCGATGACAAAGTAACTGGAATTAAATTCCAGCGCACCGGAACAGATAAATTCTTTGAGCACGAAGTTCAAGCTGTGTATCGAGCAATCGGATATTTCGGCTCTGCGCTTCCTGAAATTCCATTCGATGAAAAACTCGGAGTGATTACCAATCAGGGTGGTCGAGTTGCCGACGGAATTTATGCAACCGGATGGATTAAGCGCGGTCCAATCGGTTTGATTGGACACACAAAGAGTGATGCCACCGAAACAATTGAAAACCTGGTGGCCGACGTCGACAAACTAACTGATCCGCAAGCGCCCGGTGAAGTTTTGGCTACTTTATCTGAGCGTGGAGTGCAGTACACCGACTGGCAGGGTTGGTTAAAGCTCGATGCTTATGAGCAGAGTCTCGGTGAAAAAGTAAATCGCGAACGAATCAAAGTTGTCGATCGCGATGAACAAGTGCGAATTAGTCGCAGTTAGATTTATTTCTCGTCTTCGGTGGTGTTTTCGGAGTCTTCTGACTCGTCTTCGTCGTCCTCATAGAGGTCGGCCCACTTATCTTCGTACTGGTCGCCCTCTTCGGTGCTACCAATTTCGCGTTCGAGTGCAGCTAGATCGGTGTTTGGGCTGAAGTATTTCAGCTCGCGAGCTACCTTGGTATTTTTCGCTTTTTGACGGCCGCGCCCCATGGCGAGCTCCCAACTAATCGAAGATTTTCTGCCGCTAGTTTACCAAGACGACAAAGAACATGACAGGCATCCACAGCGCCACCACCGGGAGGGTCAGGTTCGCAATCAGATTGGCCCAGGCCTTTAGGAATTCGCGGTCGCGCCAGTAGTTGCCGGTGTCTGCCGCCACCGAGCTAAATGTGGACAATCCGCCACAAAAACCAAGGAAAATCACGCCGATGAGGAGCGGATTGTTTAGCCCCCAATGGGTGAAAACCTGAATAAACCCTAGGACGAGGCCGGCGACGATGTTTGCCATGAGCACACCCCAGGGCATTTTGCCCCGCCAGCCGCTGAAAACCAGGCGAACCACCGAGCCGAGACCGCCGGCTAGTGCGATTAGCAGAATGAGGACGGGATCAAGCACGGCTGAACCTGCTCACCAGACGTCGGGTAATCAGATAAATCGCCACGCCTAAAACCAGCTGCACCAACACCTGCTGCCAGGCGTAAAACAGAAGCATGGTCAAGCCGCTCATCGTGGTGAAGCCACCGGCAAACCCGGAAACAAAAAGCGCTCGGCGTTCTGGGGTGTTGAACCAGGCCAGTTCGTTGCAAATCGCAATGGCGATTGCGCCTAATAGGTTGACCACCCAGAAGTTTGCAAATGCAACGTTTGGAATTAGGTCAAGTAAATATCTCAGACCCGTGCCAACGAATCCACCGACAAAGGTGAAAGCAATTACCTTGCTACTCAACTTCAAGGGTTTAGTCTTCGTCGATTCGCTTTGCGCGCACTCGTGAAATTTGGTTGCTTAGACCACGCTGACGTCGCGGCGCAGGTCGCATGTCGTAACCACGACGAGCATCACCAGGAAGTGGGCGACGAGCAAAGAGGTCTTTGTACTCTGCTGATTCCAAACGCCATGGCACGAGGGTGACCATCACGCCGCGAACGTACATCAACTGCTTACGAATACGAGATGCACGGTGGTTGTGCAGGATGTGCTCCCACCAGTGACCAACTACAAGCTTTGGCATGTAAATTGAAATTCGTTCGCTTCCGTTTTCCTTGCGGTGGTTTTGCAAGTACTCGATCAACGGCGCAGAGAATTCACGGTAAGGAGATTCGATAATGCGAAGTGGAACACCGATTTCTTTTTCGAATTTCTTCCAAGTCTTAGCAAACTTCTTTGCTGCTTCTGGATCTACTGCAATGTGCACGGCCTCGAGGTGAGTGTGACGACTCGAGAGCGCATAGTCGAGAGCCTTTAGCTGTGGCTTGTTCAACTTATCCATAAGCACGATTGCGTAATCGCCCTTAGCACCGAAGACAGTGTCTTGATCCATCGCAATTTCGCGCTCAACCATGCTGTAGTAGCGGTGGGTGTAGAACATCACGGTGAATAGCACTGGCATGATGATGAACACCAACCAGGCACCGTGAGTGAATTTGGTGATCGTCACGATGATCAGAACCGATGCGGTCATAAGTGCACCGAGTCCGTTGATCAAAATTCCGGTCACGCCTTCTTTTCGGTTGGCGTCGTTTTCCTCGTTGGTGTTGCTCTTCTTCGGCTGCATCAAGCGTCCCCAGTGCTTGAGCATTCCGATCTGGCCAACCGTGAACGAGGTAAATACACCGATGATGTAGAGCTGAATCAAGCCGGTTACCGAGGCCTGGTAGGCGATGATCAGCACCAAGGCGGCAAGCATTAGCGAGAGCATTCCGTTTGAGTAGACCAAACGGTCACCGCGAGTAAGCAGAGCCTTTGGAGCGAACTTGTCTTTAGCCAACACTGATGACAAGAGTGGGAAGCCGTTGAATGCGGTGTTTGCAGCGAGAAGCAAAACGGCAGCGGTTCCAGCCTGAATGACGTAGAACATCCAAGATCCCTGACCGAAGACAGCGGTACCGATCTGTGCCATTACCGAAAGCTGTGGATCCATCGCACAACGAGCCCAACCAACTAGCTGCTCACATGGCTGCTCTGCGTAGTGCACTCCAGAAATAAGTGCGAGAGCGGTTACACCAACAAACATGATGATTGCGGTGATTCCCATTAGCGCCATTGTGGTTTGCGCGTTCTTGATCTTTGGCTTGCGGAACGCTGGCACACCGTTTGCAATTGCTTCGATTCCGGTCAACGCTGAACATCCGGATGCGAATGCGCGAAGCAAGAGCAAGATCATTGCGGTCTGTGTGCTTCCGGCAAGTTGATCGATGACGTTCACTTCGTAGTGCGCCGAAGGTGCAACGAGTGTTTCACCCATCGCCAACTTGAAGATACCGGTACCAATCATGAAAAACACGCTGGCGATAAAGAGGTAAGTAGGAATAGCAAAGGCCACACCCGACTCGCGAATACCGCGAAGGTTAATGGCACAAATCAGAACTACGAATCCAACTGCGATTTCCACGCGCCAAGGTGCGAGTTCAGGAAAAGCGGAGATTACGTTATCGGTACCCGAAGCGATAGATACCGCAACGGTCATGACGTAGTCGAGCAAAAGAGCAGAGGCCACAATCAGGGCCGGTACCTTGCCGAGGTTCTTGGTAGCCACTTCGTAGTCGCCACCACCCGATGGGTAAGCCTTAATTACCTTGCGGTACGAAAGTACAATCACCGAAAGTAGCAGCACAACCACTGCGGCGATGCCAGGTGCAAATGACAAGAAACTGACTCCACCGAGGGTAAGAATCATGAGGAGCTCTTGCGGACCATAAGCGACCGACGAAAGCGGGTCGCTAGAGAAGATTGGTAGAGCGATTGTCTTTGGGAGTAATTGGCCTTCTAGGTTCTCATTGGCTAGCTTGCGGCCGAGGAACCAGCGTTTTGGCTGAATCAGATCATTCACAAAGAGAAAGCCTACTCGCAATGAGTAGGCCCTCTTTATGACTCAAGAATCAACTATTTGGCTTGCTTTTCCTTCTTTTTGCGAGCCCCCAGGTTGAAGGTGGCTAGGAAACCAAGCACCAGGAACCCGGCTGCAACCCAACCGGTTACCTTTACGCCGTCGGTGAATCCAAGCATCGCCTCGGCCTGAACTACCTCGGCAAGCTGGGTTGGCGCACCGTTATTGACTAGGTTTCCGGCGATACCCGGAATGATTCCGCCTGAGGTGTTTACTACCTCGGTTGCCACCGAAGAAGCTACTCGGTGGATCTGCTCGACAGTTCCAGTGCCATTTAGACCGGTTTCGATTCGGTTTGTGATTGCTGCCTGGCTAGAGGTAAATAGCGTGGTTCCAAGTACCGCAATACCGAGAGCCGAACCAATTTGGCGCAGAGTGCTCTGCGAACCAGACGCCTGGCCAATTTTTTGCATTGGAACATCTACCAGAATTACTCCGGTCAACTGTGCGGTTGCCATACCGACACCGAATCCGTAAATAAAGAGGAATGGCGCAACTGGAACCCATCCGTGGCCCGCTGCTGCGAACCAGGCAATTCCGGCAACACCGATAACTTCGAGCAGAACACCAATCTGCACAGAGAGTCGAGGTGAAAGTTTTCCGCTCAGCGATCCAACCGCACCCGATGCCACAAATGCACCGCCGGCTAGCCAGAGCAAAACCAAACCGGATGAAAGCGAGTTGAATCCTTCAACGTTCTGCAACCAGAGTGGCAGCGCAAAAATCAGTCCAAATTCACCCATCGAAATAATGAGTACCGCGATTGAACCATTGCGGAAACTTGGAATTCCAAAGAGTCCAAGGTCAAGCAAAACATTCTTGTGTGCGCGATCGCGAGCACGTTCGTAAAGAATGAATGCGACCAGAGCCAAAACGAATATGGCAAGAGTGAACGGAATTACCGAGACACCGATGCTTGGCCATTCAAAGCCGAAAATTGAAGTGGTTTCGGTTGGAGTCCACCAACCGTAGATGCGTCCCTCGATCAAGCTGAAAACTAGCGAACCGAGCATGACCACTGAGATAAACGCACCGAGGAAGTCGATGCTGCCTGGACGCTGCTCGGCCTTTGATTCATTGACCTGCCAGAGCAGACCGAGAATTACGATAAGGCCGAGAGGAAGGTTGACCAGGAAGGCCCAGCGCCAGTCCATAGTGGCCAACCAGCCGCCGAGTACCGGTCCAACTGCAACCATTCCTCCGATTGTGGATCCCCAAATGGCAAATGCGATTCCGCGTTCTTTGCCTTGGAAGTTTGTGTTAACCAACGACAAAGTGGTTGGAAGAACCATCGCGCCACCAACGCCTTGCACGATACGAGCAAGAATCATTGAACTGGCGTCGGTGCTAGCTCCGGCCCAAATTGATGCAGCAACGAAAATTGCTAAACCGATGAGCAACATGAGTCGACGACCGAATCGGTCGGCTAGAGAACCCCACACCAAAAGCAGTGAGGCGAAAACCAACACGTAGCTTTCTTGCACCCATTGGATATCGGTTGAAGTCAGTTTCAGTGACTTAATGATTTCCGGAAAAATTGTGTTGACGATTGTGCCATCGATGATGACGAGTGAAATCGCCATCGAAATAAAGATGAGACCAATCCAGCGGTTTTTAGTGTGAGCCATTGTTCAAGGCTAGCGGCACTTCTTAAAAACGAAAGCACTCCCACGTGAGATAGGAGTGCTTCGAGTGGCTCCGACCGGCATCGATCCGGTGACCTAACGATTTTCAGTCGTTCGCTCTACCAACTGAGCTACAGAGCCCAGTGCAACTTTCGCTGCACCTTAATCAAAAACCCTTCTTTCGAAGGGCCTCAGATTTGGCGATCCTGACGGGACTTGAACCCGCGACCTCCGCCGTGACAGGGCGGCGCGCTAACCAACTGCGCTACAGGACCTAATGACGCTACAACTATCGA
>JBEGPH010000032.1:0-8814 GCA_041181555.1 Actinomycetota bacterium
ACTCTTTGTATCTTTGACTATCGTTCCGGTGCTGGCCTATTGGTTCCTAAAGAGCCCTAAGCAGCAGGAATTCAAGAACGAGAAGGAAGCAGAGGCAGCCGCAGCCAAGATTCGCCACGAAGAGGAAGAGCGCGAACGCAAGAGCATTCTTCAGCGTGGCTACCTACCGGTGCTGACCTGGACTCAAAAGCGTCCTGTAGTTACACTGGTTGCTTCATTTTTGATTTTGATCATCACTTTTGGAATGTCTGGATTCCTCAAGACCGACTTCATCGGATCATCTGGCTCAAACAGTTTTGTAATTAACCAGACGCTGCCTGCCGGAGCAACCCTCGAGCAGAAGGATGCAGCCGCGGTAAAGATTGAGAAAATCTTGCTGAGCAAGAAACCGGTTACAGTGGTCAACACCACTATCGGCTCATCGGGTGATGGTCGAGTTGCATTCGGGGCAGCTGCCGGAGGTACTTCGATTCAGGTCACCTTGGTTGAGGACACCGATCTAGTTTCTTTCCAAGACCAACTAACTGGAGAATTCGCCAAAGACGCGACATTGGGCGAAGTTAAGTTTGCATCGGGTGGTGGCCCTGGCTTCGGCGGAAGCGACACCGTCGATATCAAAGTCACCGCAGCAAACGATGCACAGCTGACCGCCGGTATTAAGGCTGTCCAGGCCGCAATGAAGGGGACAAAAGACGTAACCGACATCACTAACTCGTTAGCCGAGAAGCAGCGTACATTGCGTGTGACAGTTGATCGCCTGGCCGCCGCCAAGAAGGGTCTCACCGAAATTGCAGTTGGCGGAATCGTTGCGAGTGCCATGAAGCCAAGCAGCATTGGCAAGGTAAATATTGATGACGTCTCGACCCCGATTTACGTGGTCAAAACAGACCTAGCCAATACGGTTGCCAAGGTAAAGAACATCTCTATTCCTAGTGCCACCGGAATCGTAAAGCTTTCATCAATCGCAAAAATTGAAGAAGTAGAAGTTCCGGTTTCAATCACCAGCGAAAAGGGTGACCGAACTGCAAAGGTAATGCTTACCCCTGGTGGCGACAACCTTGGTGCACTTACGGCTGAGGTAACTAAGCGTCTCAAGGATGTGCAACTGCCAATTGGTGTGACCGCAACCATCGGCGGTGTATCGGCATCACAGGCAGACTCATTCGCGCAGCTGGGCATTGCTTTGCTAGCGGCAATCGCGATTGTGTTTGTGGTTATGGTGGCAACATTCTCTAGCATCATCCAGCCACTTATTCTGTTGATCTCGATTCCATTCGCGGCAACGGGTGCACTCGGATTGCTCCTAGCCACCAACACACCACTCGGCGTGCCGGCAATCATCGGTATGTTGTTGCTGGTTGGTGTCGTGGTTACCAACGCAATTGTTCTTATCGACCTCATCAACCAATACCGCAAGCAGGGTCGCCCAACGCAGCAGGCCATCATGGATGGAGCGCGCCAGCGTCTTCGTCCGATTTTGATGACCGCGCTGGCAACCATCTTTGCGCTGACCCCAATGGCACTCGGAATCACCGGAAGCGGCGGATTCATCTCGCAGCCGCTAGCCATTGTGGTCATCGGTGGTTTGTTCTCATCAACCGTGTTGACCCTGGTCATCGTGCCGGTGCTCTACTGGTTGGTTGAAGGACGCAAGGAGCGTCGTGCCGCAAAGCGCGCAGCGAAGGGTAAAGCCGCGTAACCGCGGTATATTTGGGGAGGTCTCGGGTGTCCGAGGCCTCCTCTACTTTTAGGTGTGATTAACATTTCAGAAAACCTCGTCTGGATTGACTGCGAGATGACCGGATTGAATCCGGAAGTCGACTGCCTTGTTGAAATCGCAGTAGTAATCACCAACTCAGAGCTCGAGATCCTCGATGAAGGCCTCGACATCATCATCAAGCCGACCGCAGAAGGTTTGGCTAACATGAACGACTTCGTTCGTGAAATGCACACTTCTAGCGGCCTAATCGATGAATTCGAAAATGGCCTTTCATTGGCAGATGCAGAGCAAGCAGTGCTCGAATATGTGAAACGTTTTGTTCCAGAGGCTCGCACTGCACCACTAGCCGGAAACACCATTGGCACCGACCGCATGTTTCTCAACCGCTACATGCCGGCACTAGACAGC
This sequence comes from Actinomycetota bacterium, assembly GCA_041181555.1. Taxonomy (GTDB): domain Bacteria; phylum Actinomycetota; class Actinomycetes; order Actinomycetales; family Microbacteriaceae; genus Rhodoluna. Next base: position 2,129 of record JBEGPH010000032.1, read on the forward strand.
CACTTGCACTACCGAAACATCGACGTTTCTTCAATCAAAGAACTAAGTCGTCGTTGGTATCCACGCGTCTACTTCAATATGCCCAAAAAAGACGGCGGTCACCGCGCACTCGCAGATATCAAGGAATCGATACGAGAGCTGCAGTACTACCGCAAGACAGTTTTTGTAGCGCAACCGGGCCCATCTAGCGATGAAGCCAAATCCGCGGCTGAATCAATCTGAACAAGAAAAACCCTGTGATGAATTCACAGGGTTTTTGCGTTGGGGTGAGTAACGGGACTTGAACCCGCGGCCCCCTGGACCACAACCAGGTGCTCTACCAGCTGAGCTATACCCACCATGCGCCGTGACTAGTCACGACAACCTACCAATTCTAACAGGCGGCTTATTTGTTGGCTATCTCGATTAGAAGCTCACGCACGCGAGCGGCGTCTGCTGAACCGGCCATTGCCTTCATAACTGCTCCGATCACCTGACCGGCAGCCTGCATGCGACCCTCCCTGATGGCAGGGATGACATCTGGTGCATTTGCCAATGCGGCCTCGATGGCAGCGATGAGTGCGCCATCATCAGAGACAACTTCGAGTCCGCGAGCGGCGACGATTTCGGCAGGTGAGCCCTCACCCGCAAGAACGTAGCCGAGCACTTCACGAGCTAGACGGTCGTTGATCTTGCCATCTTCGATTAGCTTGGCAAGTTCGGCTACCTGAGCAGGAGTGATGTTTGGAACAGCGCCTTCTTCGGCTTCATTTGCGATTCGAGCTAGTTCACCCATCCACCATTTACGAGCGGCCTGAGGCTTTGCACCGGCAGCTACGGTTTCTTCGATCTGGTCGAGCAAGTCGGCGTTGACCACATCGCGGAATTCGAGCTCGCTGAAATTCCATTCGGCAGCAAGACGTTTGCGACGATCGGCAGGCTTCTCTGGAAGGCTGGCACGAAGCGATTCGATGAGCTCCTTCGATGGCTGCACCGGAACTAGGTCTGGCTCAGGGAAGTAACGGTAGTCGTCAGCATCTGACTTTGGACGTCCGGCGCTGGTTGCGCCCTTGTCTTCATGCCAGTGACGAGTCTCCTGGATAATGGTTCCCCCATTTGCCAGGATGTGCGCCTGACGCTGGATTTCGTAGCGCACTGCTCTCTCGATTGAGCGCAGCGAGTTCACGTTTTTGGTTTCAGTGCGGGTACCAAGTTTTTCGGTGCCGTGCGGACGTAGTGAAACGTTTGCGTCGCAACGCACGTTACCTCGCTCCATTCGGGCATCAGATACACCGAGTGCCTTAACAATTTCGCGAATCGATCTCACATAAGCGGCTGCAAGCTCAGGAGCCTCTGCCCCGGCGCCGTATACCGGCTTTGTAACAATCTCAACCAAAGGAACACCGGCACGGTTGTAATCGACGAGCGAGTACTCCGCACCTTGGATGCGTCCGGTGGCTCCACCGATGTGAGTTAGCTTGCCAGCATCCTCTTCCATGTGAGCACGTTCGATGAGCACGTTGTGTACCTTGCCCGAAGGCACCTCAACCTCGAGCGAACCATTGAATGCAATCGGCTCGTCATACTGTGAGGTTTGGAAGTTCTTGGCAAGGTCTGGGTAGAAGTAGTTCTTGCGTGCGAAACGACCAGTTGGCTGAATGTCGCAGCCGAGCGCTAAACCAATCTTGATGCTCGACTCAACCGCAGTGCGGTTGACTGCAGGAAGCGCACCTGGCAGGGCAATGCAGATCGGGCAAACGTTGGTGTTCGGCTCGTTGCCAAATTCGTTCTTGCAACCACAGAACATTTTGGTTTTGGTGTTGAGCTCGACGTGAACTTCAAGACCGATAACTACCTCGAACTGTTCGAGTGCTTTTTCGTAATTCATTAGTTCGGCTTTTGCCATGATTAGCGCACCTCCAACTCAGGAGCAAAATCAATCATTCGCTTGCCCCAAACCTGCTCGTGCGCCTTCTCCAGGAAGCCACCAACTTGGTATAGACGAGCATCTTCGCGGGCAGGCGCTAGAAGCTGAATACCAACTGGCAGTCCGTCTTCTTCGGCTAGTCCGTTAGGCAGAGACATACCAGGGATACCGGCAAGGTTTGCCGGAATTGTTGCGATGTCATTTAGGTACATAGCTAGCGGGTCATCGACCTTTTCGCCAAACTTAAACGCTGTGGTTGGTGCTGTTGGAGACACCAATACGTCTGCCTTGCTGAATGCCTCGGCAAAATCACGCTGAATCAAAGTACGTACCTTTAGAGCAGCACCGTAGTACTTGTCGTATGAACCGGATGAGAGTGCGTAGGTTCCGAGAATGATTCGGCGCTTTACCTCTGGCCCGAAGCCAGCTTCGCGGGTTGCCGCCATGACTCGTTCGATCGTGGCATTCTCCCCTGGCTCAACGCGCATACCAAAACGCACGCTGTCGTACTTTGCCAAGTTTGATGATGCTTCCGCAGGAAGAATCAGGTAATAGGCCGCGATTGCATACTCAAAGCTCGGGCAGGAAACCTCAACGATTTCTGCTCCAGCTGCCTGCAACAGATTGAGGCTCTCTTGGAAACGCGCGCTGACGCCCTTCTGGAAGCCCTCGCCGGTAAGTTGCTTGATTACACCGATGCGCATGCCCTTGACGTCAAGTTTTCTAGCGGCATCTGCCATCGAACCCAGTGACTCTGGAAGCGAGGTGCTGTCGTGCTTGTCGTGACCAGCTATTACGTCTTGCAAAAGCGCGGTGTCGAGCACATTTCTTGCTACCGGGCCAACCTGATCAAGCGATGAGGCAAGCGCGATTACACCAAAGCGCGAAACCGCTCCGTAAGTTGGCTTGGTGCCAACGGTTCCGGTGACCGCAGCCGGGAATCGGATTGAACCACCGGTGTCTGAACCAATGGCTAGCGGAGCCTGGAAAGATGCAACGACTGAGGATGAGCCTCCACCTGATCCACCAGGAATTCTTTCTAGGTCCCACGGGTTTTTAGATGGCCCGAAAGCAGAAAACTCAGTTGATGATCCCATCGCGAATTCGTCGAGATTGGTCTTACCAAGAATTGGCATACCCGCTGCGCGCAATTTCTTTACAACCGTCGCGTCGTACGGTGGCAACCATCCTTCAAGAATTTTTGAGCCGGCAGTAGTTGGTGCATCAGTGGTGCACAGGTTGTCTTTGACCGCAATTGGCAGACCTGCGAGCGGGTGTAGTGATTCACCTGCGGCACGCTGACGATCGATTTCGGCCGCGGCAATCAGCGCTGCTTCAGGTGATTGGTAAAGGTATGAGTGCACTGCGCCATCAACCGCATCACTGCGTTCTAGGTGAGCCTTGGTTACTTCAACCGAAGAAACTTCTTTACTTCGGAGCAATTCAACTAGCTCTGAAGCGTTTTTGCGAATGAGATCCGACATGGTCTACTCCTCATCCAAGATGGCATTTACTTTGAAGCGGCCCTCATAGCTATCCGGCGCACCAGAGAGTGCTTCTGCCTGAGAAAGTGATGGCTCAACGACATCCTCACGGAATACATTGGCCATTGGGATCGGATGGCTGGTGGCAGGAGTGTCGGCATCGATTGCCTTGCTCACTGTGGCTACCGAATCGGCGATTAGGCCCAGCTGCTTGGTGAGCTGCTCGACTTCGTCATCAGACACCAAAATGCGGGCCAAACCAGCCAAATGACGCACTAGGTCAGGGGTAATTTCAGACATTGAACTCTCTCAGAGTTGAGGGGTTGATACCCCAAAAGTTTACCCGACAGGGTGTTTCAGACCTGTTTCAGGCCTGCAGACGGCGCTGGAACTCTTCTTCGTCGATTACTTCCACGCCCAGCTCCTCAGCCTTGGCTAGCTTGGAGCCGGCGTTCTCACCGGCAACTACAAAGGTGGTCTTCTTCGACACCGAACTTGCCGCTTTGCCGCCGTTTGAAATGATGGCCTCTTCGATTCCCTCGCGAGTGAAGTTTTTCAGGGAGCCGGTAGCCACAATTGTCATTCCACTAAATTTGCCATCGACCTTCGCCGAAGCGCCTGGGCCGCCGTGACCAGGGATTGCAAGCTGCACTCCATCCTTGGTCCAGGTTTCGATAATTTCGCGATGCCAGTCAATCTTGATCCACTCGATGATCGAAGCGGCAAGTGTCGCCCCAACTCCATCTACCTGACTTAGCTCTGCTTCACTTGCAGAAAAAATCGCCTCGAACGAACCGAAGTGATCACAAAGTGACCTAGCGGCAACGGGCCCTACATGGCGAATTGAAAGCGCGACTAGCAAGCGCCAAAGCGGTTTTGTTTTTGCTTCTTCGAGGTTTCGCAAAAGTTTGAGTGCAACCTCAGCTGGGCTGCCGTCTTTCTTCTTAAAGAAGTCAACGATTTTTGGTTCGCCATTTTCATCCAACTTCGGCAAACCGGTATCGGCATCTAAGACCATTGCCTTGATTGGCAGAAGCTGCTCTAGTGTCAGGTGAAAAAGATCAGCTTCACTCTGCACCGGAGCCTTTTTAGGTTCAACCGGTTGGGTCAAGGCCACAGCAGCCACATAACCTAGCGCTTCGATGTCTAAGACTCCACGAGATCCAAGGTATGCGATACGCTCGCGTAACTGCGCTGGACAATTCTTGGTGTTAGTACAACGCAAATCAACATCACCTTCACTTGCTGGAGCAAGTAGTGAATTGCAGTCTGGGCAATTCTTTGGCATCACGAATGGCTTTTCTTTACCGGTGCGAAGTTCGATTACCGGGCCAAGAATTTCAGGGATGACATCGCCTGCTTTGCGCAGCACAATTGTGTCTCCGATTAATACGCCCTTTGCCTTAACTACGTCTTGGTTATGCAATGTGGCGAATTCAACTACTGAGCCAGCCACTTTGACCGGTTCGACAACGGCATAGGGAGTGGCACGCCCGGTGCGACCAACCGATACTCGAATGTCTACCAGCTTGGTGTGTACCTGCTCTGGCGCGTATTTGTAGGCGATCGCCCAGCGCGGAGCCCTACTCGTGAAGCCGAGTTCGGCTTGCGCACCCAGAGCATCCACCTTGATTACTACGCCGTCAATCTCATGTTCCAGATCGTGGCGATGCTTCTCAAAGTTGTCGATGTATTCAGAAATTTGCTCATAAGTGGATACGACCTGAAAGCGCGAGGAAGTTGGCAGTCCCCAAGACTTCAAAAGCTCATAGAGTTCACTCTGGTTCTTGAGCGGCGCATTCGCCCAGGCTCCAATTCCGTGCACCAGCATCCTAAGTGGGCGACTTGCTGTGATTTTTGAATCTTTTTGTCTCAGCGATCCAGATGCTGAGTTTCTCGGGTTTGCAAAAGGTGCTTTGCCTTCTGCGATCAAGCCGGCGTTCAGATTATTGAAGTCTTCTACGGCGAAGAATATTTCGCCACGAATTTCAACAACGTCGGGGTGATTCTTACCTTCAAGCTTGTGAGGAATGCCTTTGATGGTCTTAACATTCGCCGTGACATCTTCGCCAACAACTCCGTCGCCGCGAGTAGCAGCGGAAACTAGCATGCCTTTTTCGTAACGCAGATTGATTGCCAATCCGTCAATTTTTAATTCACAAAGGAATGGGCCGTGTCCGGTTTTTTCTACCCAGGCCTGAAGTTCATCTTTGCTAAAAACGTTGTCGAGTGACCACATTCGATCTAGGTGCTGAACCGGAGCAAAGGTTGTACTCGCACTGCCACCCACAGATTGTGTCGGCGAATCTCCGGTAATCAACTCTGGATGTTCAGCTTCGAGCGATTCGAGCTCGCGCATGAGCGCGTCGTATTCGGCATCTGAAATTATGATGCTGTCTTTTTCGTAATAGGCGCGTCGGTGTTTGTTAATCTCATCGACCAGCTCGGAAATCCGGGTCTTAGCCAGTTCACGCTTCAATTGGCACCGCGCTCACCGTGCGGTCGATCGTGGTTTGCCCCAGCACTCGCGTGCCTACGTAAAGCACAGCGGTTTGCCCGGGTGCAACACCCATCAACGGCTCATCGAGCTTCATTACCAATTCGTCGTTTAGCACTGCTGCCTGACAAGGCACCGGATCAGCGTGAGCGCGCACCTGCACCTCGGCTGCAAACCAAACATCAGGATGCTTTGGTGCCGAGCCGCACCAGGAGAGCCTGCTACCGGCAATCTCGGTGACAGCTAGGGCATCGTGCGGACCAACTACCACCTGATTAGTTTTTGGTCTAATTTCCAAGACGAATCGAGGCTTTCCATCTGCAGCAGGCTTACCGATGTTTAGCCCTTTGCGCTGACCGACGGTATAGCTGTGCGAACCCGTATGCTGACCCAATACATTGCCACTGCGATCGACAATTTCACCAGGAGTCGAGCCCAACTTGTCGTTGAGCCAATCCCGAGTGTCTCCCTCTGGGATAAAGCAAATGTCATAACTGTCTGGCTTGTTTGCCACACTTAGTCCACGCTCTGCGGCCTCTTTACGAATATCGTCTTTAGAGGCACTCGCACCAATTGGAAAATACGCGTGCTTGAGTTCGTCGGCTGTTAAAACGCCCAGCACATAACTCTGATCTTTTGCATAGGCATTGGAGCGATGAAGTTCTAGCGCCCCATCTTGGCCAGTCAGGATTGTTGCGTAGTGACCAGTGCAAACCGCGTCGAAACCAAGTGAAAGTGCTTTTTCAAGCAGCGCGGCAAACTTAATTCTCTCGTTGCATCGCATGCAAGGATTAGGAGT
>JBEGPH010000033.1:0-8694 GCA_041181555.1 Actinomycetota bacterium
ATCGGCCAGACCGAGCGGAACCTGCGGAGCTGTAACCGCATAACTAAGCGTGTGCCACTGTTCGCGCTGCGCTTGAATTAAACGAAGCGCTTCGTTCATGTCTTGCACGTGCATGCCAGGGCGCAAATATTCCTTAGCAAGTTTCTTTAGTCGGCGACGATTGCCGCCTGACATTTCACCTCTACCAACACCGGTTTCTTTGCGAGGAGCAGTTGCGGTAATTAGATCGGTTAGCGGTCGATCGAATACGTCTGGCACAAATCGATCAAGAGTGTCTCGGATGCCTAGAAACAGCCGGAGATATTTACCCCAGTCTTCAACTGTCGCGGCTGGCTTGAATTTCACCCTGTCGGTGAATTCACTCATGTGCTGTTGAAGCGAATCAAATTCAGTTTCGCGAAGTCGAGTGGCTAATTGCACGCCAGCCGCCACGTCGAGTGGAGAATCAAATTTAGCCTGATACCAGGCCGAGTCTTGGGGGCCGTACTTGAACTCACCTAGTTCCTCGGCGCGTTGCAGTAGCGCGACAGCACGCTCTCGATTGCGGTGCTCGAGAAGTTTGGATGACTCGATGCGGGCGCTCGTCTCTGGGGCGTGAGGCATCGCACTCAGTTTGGCCAATTGACTTAGCGCCTCACCGATTGAGTGCCCGTATTCTGCATCCTTGCGATCAAGTGCAGCAAAGTAAGACTCGATTTGCCCCTGTGCTTTGTCGCGCTCGGCAAGAAATTCAGTCAAATCAGCCGGCTCGGCTTTTTCGTGGCGAGAAATCGTAGAAATCAAATCAATCCAGGTTGAACTTGAACGCACACCCAAGCCACCGAGCCCAAGTGCGGCAAATCTATCTGCCAGTTCGTTCAATGTTTGCTGTCTGCCCGCCGCAACCACAACTCGCTTGCCCTGCTCGACAAGTGCAGCCACGAGGTTAATAACGCTCTGCGTGTAGCCACAACCCGGAAGGGTTTCGACCGCAAATGATTCCCCCAGGAGTGCCCGCGAAACGACTCGCTTTTGCACCTCATCCGCGTCGGCCACCAGAGTGAATGGCTGCTGATCGATTACCGGCAATGCGCCAGCGAAGTTATCTGATGATAGCGATTTGATTATCGAATTAGCGTCACGAGCAAAATCACGCGATAGCTCAATGGGTGAAGTGGTGAAATTAGTGATGACCAAAACTTTTTGTAAATCCAGATGCGCCCGCCCGGCGACCAATTCTGCTAGGTAGTTCAATATCGAGACGGGCAGTAAATCGGTTGACTGGCTTGCTCGATTCAGCACCTCGCGTGCGTCTACCTGCACTCCATAGCAATTCTTAAATGCGTCAATAAGCGCCGGGTTAACCCTCGCGGTACCGGCAAGTTCAATCTCATAGTCGTCACCCTTATGAATTAGGTGAAGCGGCCAATAAAGAATCGGCAACTGCAAATCAAAACCATCTGCTTGAAGATTTGCCACGCCACCCAGTAGACCCAAGGCATCAATTCCAAAATTTAGAGAAATCTTCTCCGCTTTGTTTTTTATTCTCCTAGCAGCGCTGAGCGCACTTGAGAATGCCAGTGGATCACGCACCAAATTAGAAAGCGTCGTGGCCCGCCCAGTGGTCAATTGAGAAAAGCCGCCCGGGTGAGATTGAGTTAGGTCAATCTGTCCGTAGGAGTTGCGCTCAAAGTTGATAAGCGGATTGGTTACACCAATCGATTGAATCTCGGCCTGCCAGGCATCCCAAACAGCAGCAGGCACTGCGCTTTCGAAGGATTCTGACTCTGACACGCCTCAAGCCTAAATCTGGCCCCTGCCCCAGCCTTGGAGGCTGGGTTAAACTCGACAGAGTTGCACGCCCTCGTAGCTCAGTGGATAGAGCAGTGGTTTCCTAAACCATGTGCGGAAGTTCGATTCTTCTCGGGGGCACTTGGCGAGTTAGTTGCAGACCTTCTGCGCAAAGTCCAAGGTCAAATCGAGGATTACATCAATCTGCTCCTGTGGCAGACCCATAAATCCGTGCTCTCCATTCGGAATTATCACGAACTCGTGCTTTACCCCTGCGGATTGAAGTTTCTCGGCGAGCGCGCGCGACTGCTGCAGCGGGACCATTGTGTCGCTGTCGCCGTGGACAAGAAGTGTCTCAACCGAATCGGGAGTTATGTAGCTTACCGGGCTTGCCTTGGTGAGCCAGGTGGTACCTTTCCAGCGATCTGACCCGAGGTTGAAGTATTCCGGTGGGAACCTCATTGCCTCAGGCAACGACTCATCCGTGCCGTCCATCGGGCGCACGATTGTGGTGAGCTCCGCTGCTCCATACCAGTCAATCAATCCAACAATTTTGATTGCATCCGATTTCTCAGCGCCATTGGTGCCTTCAAAAAACTCGTCACCAAATGTGTTCACCGTCAAAGCGGCTAAGTGACCACCAGCCGATTCACCCCAAACCACAGTTCTTGAAATATCGAGATTTAGTTTGTCTGAAAACTTAGCCAACCAGCGAAGTGAAGCATGTGCATCATTTACGGCTGCCGGAAAACTTTGCTCCATGCCGAGTCGGTAATCAATGCTGGCAAAAGCAAAACCACGTGCCAAAGCTTTTTGACGATAGTTAGTCTGCTCAAACCAAGGAGTTCCTTCAACGCGAGTTCCACCCGCATAGCCACCGCCGTGGATGTAAACAATTAGTGGAGTTGGCTGATCAGACTCGGGCACAAAAAGTTGTAATTCGAGCGGGCGAAAACCTGGAATAAGCGCATAAGAAATGTCGTATCGCTTTAGTCCCGAACCGGTCATCACCGGGTTTGGTACCAGGCCGTGCTTTGGCGGAATCCATATTGGAGCTTCTGGCACGACAACCTACTTCGTTAAGCGACTAGTGAGATGTAACTTTCCCATTCTGGCTCAAAGCGTTCTGCTCCGCGCACCATCCAGTGATTTCCTGAGGGCATACGGGGTATGAAGTTGAGTTGCCAACCAATCTCGGCAAGAGTTTTGTCACCCTTTTTGTTGTTGCACTTGAGGCAGCAGGCAACGAGGTTTTCCCAATTGTCTGCCCCGCCTCGAGATTTCGGTTGCACGTGATCGATGGTGTTGGCGGTTTTTCCGCAGTAGGCGCAACGGTGATTATCACGGCGAAGCACTCCCCGACGAGAAACCGGAATGAGTCGGCTACCTGGAATGCGCACGTAGCGTTGCAGCAGGATCACACTTGGTAGTTCGTATTCTCCGTTGGCGCTGTGAAGTTTTTGTTCTTCGCTCTGCTCAAGCACTGTGGCTTTTTGATTGAGCACCAGCATCAGAGCTCGACGAAATGAGACAACGGCAAGCGGTTCATATCCGGCGTTGAGCACCAGGGTCTTCATAGGTTCCTTTCGTTAACTCACGCGGCTTGTGAGTCTTCGTGGCACAGCGGGTAATAAAAAACGCGCCATCAAAATAGATGACGCGTGATTAGTGGCCCACAGGTTGACAGTGGTGGAAGCTCCGGCAGCCATGAGTTATTTGCTTGGCGGGCAAACTTCTCAATGCCATGACTTCCTCCTGACAACCAAACTGTTGCTAAGGTTCAGGTTATGGCGAAATCGAAAAAGTCACGGCAATTTTGCGTGTCGTGTTGGTAACGATTTAGTTAGTGGCCAGGCGCACAAAGTGGATGTTGCTCGTGAAGATTGGGGCTAGCTTCACTGTGTCGCCAGGACGCGGTGCGTGATAGAAGTTTCCATTACCGGCGTAAATGCCGTCGTGGCTCAGGTCGTTAAAGACCACGAGGTCACCTGGCTGAGCATCTTCGGGCTTGATCAAGATACCCATGCGGCGCTGTGCGTGCACAGAGTGCGGAAGCGCCAAACCAAATTGCGAAAACACGAAAGCCACGTAACCAGAGCAGTCGAATCCTGCCGGAGTTTCGCCACCAAACACATACGGGGTGCCAACGTACTTTGCGGCAACCTTAAGAATGGTCGCGCCATCAAGCTTTGAATAAGGTGGGTTGTCCAAATAGTCAGCCGCGGTTGGTCCGGTGTATGAACGGTAAGAATTCAAAGTTGCTTCGCGCTGAATTTCGTTGGCCTTGGCATCTTCATACTGACCGCGCACGAACTTGACGGTGTTTACCGCTGCAACGGTGAGGTTCTGAGTGTCCTCTGCATTCGCGGTGGCTTGCGCGCTAGTGGTAGTGAAACGAGCCATGGCTGCGACGTCGGGGTTAAACGCGTAAGCCGGCAGTGAAAAAGTAGCGAACAAACCGGAGGCGATTGCCATGGTTGCTGTATTTATTGCCTTGCGGCGAATCCGGTAAGACCTCTTTGCCGGCTGTGCAATTACAAAAGCACCAGCAACCTGCGGGTTGCTTTTTGCGAAATACTCGGCGTCTAGCTTCGCTGCCTTTTTCGCTGCGCGCTTCTCGGCGCGAGTTAGTCGCGCTTGTTCTGCTTCTCGTACTGAGCGGCGACTGCGCAGCTCGAAGGATTCAAGAACGTTAATTTCGACGTCTGCGCGGTGCCTGCCGTTGCCTAGTTTGGCCAAGAGAGTTCTCCGATCGGTTGACAGGTCGGGGCATCCACTAGGTGCAATTTTACCCTCGGGCTACCGAGGCAGGCGACCCAATCGGGGGTTATCAGGGTTTTCGGAGGCTATTTAGGCCAAAACAAAGAGGTGAGCGGCCATTTCCCGGCTAAAAACCAGGCCACTAGCGGCTTTTTCGGCCTTTAGAGTAACGGTCGTAGGCCCGAAATCTGCCGTAATCGAGGCGCCAGGTACTAGGCCAAGTTGGCGCATATCGGCCAATTGCTCTGGGAAAACCTGAAGTGGCTCACCAATTCGCGCCAGGGTGTAATTCTTACCCTCGGTCTCGCCGACCAGTTCGGCTACAGAAATCACGCCATCTCGAAATTCTTGGTTCGACTTGTGGCCCAGCTCGGCTAGTCCGGGAATTGGATTGCCGTACGGCGAACGATCCGGGGTGTCAAGCAGAGCCAAAATCTTGCGCTCCACCTGCTCGCTCATGACGTGCTCCCAGCGGCAGGCTTCTTCATGTACGAACTCCCATTCCAGCCCGATCACATCAGCAAGCAAACGCTCGGCCAAACGGTGTTTGCGCATAACGCCGATTGCCTCACGACGACCATCATCGGTGAGCTGGAGGTGACGATCGGCCGAGACCACAACTAACCCGAGTCGTTCCATGCGGGCAACTGTTTGCGAAACGGTTGGACCGGCGTGATCCAAGCGCTCGGCTATGCGGGCACGAAGTGGCACCTGTCCCTCTTCTTCGAGTTCAAGGATGGTGCGCAGATACATCTCTGTTGTGTCGATGAGATCGTCGTGGTGTTCCATGCCTCCAAGATTACCCGCCGAAGTTGCTCGGTAGAATTGTGAGATGTCTGAAATCAAAATCCCCGCAGAATTCATCCCCGCTGACGGTCGTTTCGGTTGTGGCCCATCACGACTTCGTCCGGCACAGATTGCTGCTTTTGCCAGCGAGGGTGCAAAGCTCATGGGAACCTCACACCGTCAGGCTCCGGTAAAGAACCTAGTAAAGCGTGTGCAGGATGGACTGCTTGAGTTGTTCCACAACCCGGCAGGATACGAAATCGTATTGGGCAACGGTGGTTCAACCGCTTTTTGGGATGCGGCGGCATTTTCCCTTGTCGAGAAAAAAGCTCAGACTCTGGTTCACGGTGAATTTGGAAACAAGTTCGCCAGTGCTCTGACCAACCCTTGGTTGGAAAAGCCAACCGTTATAAATGGTGAACCAGGTTCACGTCTAGAACTCCGCGCCGAAGCCGGCGTGGACTCTTACGCTTACCCGCAAAATGAAACGTCTACCGGTGTTGTCGCACCGGTAAAGCGCGTTGCCGGTGCAGACGCTGGTGCGTTGATGTTTACCGATGCAACCTCAGCCGCTGGTGGAATTGATTTCGATGCCACCGAAACCGATGTGTATTACTTTGCCCCACAGAAAAACTTTGCATCAGATGGTGGCCTTTGGTTTGCTCTAATGTCACCGGCTGCTCTCGAGCGTGCCGAAAAGATTCATGCGAGCGACCGCTACATTCCAGAATTCTTGAGCGTAAAGACCGCAATCGACAATTCACGCTTGAACCAAACTCTCAATACTCCGGCAATTGCAACGCTGTTTTTGCTGGCAGATCAGATTGACTGGATGAACGCAAACGGTGGCCTCGCCTGGGCAGACGCTCGCACTAAGACCGCGTCAGACCACCTGTACCAGTGGGCAGATGCTTCGAGCTATGCCACTCCATTCGTGAGCAACCCAGAACACCGTTCGCAGGTGGTTGTGACTATCGACTTCGACGAAAAGATTGATGCTGCCGCGATTGCCAAAGTGCTTCGTGCCAACGGCATTGTCGACACCGACCCTTATCGCAAGCTGGGTCGTAACCAGCTACGTGTTGCCACGTTTACCGCGATGGAACTTGCGGATGTTCAGGCACTTACCGGAGCAATCGATTACGTAGTTTCGCAGCTTGGCTAATTGAAATGCGTTTTTATGTGAAAGATTCAGAGCGCAAGCCTGATCCGGAACCAGCGAAAGTAAACGCCAAACTTGCCATCAAAGTTGGCCTAGTTATCTGGACGCTAGCTCTTGTCTTTCTTGTATTTCAGGCGACCCAATCGACGACGCAAAAACCTTGGTGGCCTTTTACCTGCGTCATCGGAATCTTGCTCGGCATCTATGCTCTCATCAGAGAGAACCGCAGGAACTGATTCTTCAGTTTCTTGCTCATCAGTTTTATCGTCTGTCTCTGCAGAAACTTCAACTACGTCGTCAGGTGATTCTTCTGACTCGGCCGCCTCGGCAGCTTCAGCCGCAGCCTGAGCTTCGAGCTCTGCCTGCAGTGCTTTGTAGTCGGCCAGACGCTCCGACCAAGGGACCCACTTTGGTGCCAGCAAAGATTCTTCACCCGGCATGAGGTTCACTTCGCTGATGCTTGTGTCTTGGCCATCAGAGAAAATCGAAACCGAGAAATTCCAGCCGACATAACCTTTGAGCTTTGACTCGAATAAGAATGTGCTGACGTTGTCGCCTTCGTCGATGACGGTTACAAACTCACCAACTGATTGAGAGTTGGCGAACTCAACCGCAGCCTGACGGGCTCGGTTTTGCAATTCTTGTGGGTTAGTCATCCAGTTCGTCAGCCAACTTGCGAAGCAATGTGGCGATCTTCTTACCCTGAGCTGGCTCTGGGTGCTTGCCGCGCTTTAGGCCTCCACCGATGCCATCGAGCAAACGAATTAGGTCTTCCACAATGATCGACATTTCGTCGGCCGGCTTGCGAGAACGCGAAACCAGGCTTACTGGAGCCTCTAGTACGCGAAGTGACATGGCCTGCGCGCCGCGCTTACCATCGACAATTGAGAACTCAACACGGCTACCAGGCTTGATAGAAGTGACGCCAGCAGGTAGCGCTGTAGCGTGCAAGAAGACTTCCGAACCCTCGTCTGATGCGATGAATCCGAAGCCCTTGTCTTCGTCGTAAAACTTAACTTTGCCGGTAGGCATTTGAACCTCTTTCAATAACTCTCCCTATTTTACGTTGCAAACGCTGCGCAGACTAGGGCTGGTTCAAGCCCTTAGGCTTGAAGGATGGCTAAATCGGAATCTAACCCATCACGCGCTGAAAACATTCTGGCCTTTATGGCTGCCGGGGTAATCGGAGTATCCCTGATAACCATGTTGATTGCATTGCTATCGCGCCTTTTCAACGTGAGCCCGTGGCCAATCTTGACCCAGATTCCACTAATCGGCCTACCTTTTGGATTCATCATTATCTTGGTGCTGCTCTTTGTGAGCATGCGTCGTCGCTCACGCGAAAACAAGTAATCGATGTCTGACCAGCTTCAGGTTGCGGCCGCGCTAAGGCGCATGGACGATCTGGCCTTGGTCAAACTTGCCAAAATTCGCAATGTAAATACCACTCACCTAAGAGACTTCTTTGATTTTGCCGACGCACTTACCGCACCGAAGTCGGCAACAGCAGCAATTGCGTCGCTGAGTAATCGCCAACTTGATTCACTTGTTGCGATCATCGAGGGAACTAAACCAGACAGCAAAATTGCAAACGAACTTACCGAACTAGCTCTGGTTGAAAAAACTAATAACTCATTCGCCGTGTTTGACTACGCACGAAATTGCTATGCCGAATTAACTAATTCAAAACCTGCTCCTCGACTGGCCTCAGTGCCTGCTAACAGCAGACTTACTGCCGAAGAAATCGATCGCGATTCGCACCTGGCAATCTTCGATGTGATTCAAGCCCTCACCGAATTAGTTTTCGACCTGGAACAGCGATACATCCGTGAGGTAGGAAAACGCGGTGTCGGACTGCCTGACATTAAGCGTTTGGCAAATCACCTTCGTAAGCCAAATGACTATGCAAAGCAGATATTCGAAATTGCACTCTGGTCCAATTTGGCAACGGTGAACAATGGCCGCTGGCAACTTGGCGCCGAGTACGACAACTGGCTGAAGTGGTCCGATGGAAAGCGTTGGGCGCATTTGGCTAAGCTTTGGCTCGAACTTCTTGGCGATGCCGGCGCTCGTGAACTGGCGTCGCTTTCGGCTGGTGATTCGCTCACTGACGCACTGCAAGCTAGTTATCGCTTTGCAGATTTGGCGGTCAACTCAAGACTCAATCGAGTAAGCGACCTGGCTGAGAAAATTGGCCTTATTGCTAGCAATCAACT
>JBEGPH010000034.1:0-17470 GCA_041181555.1 Actinomycetota bacterium
CAGGGGATAGAGCACCGCCCTCCGGAGGCGGGAGCGCAGGTTCGAATCCTGCTGGGGGCGCGTGAAAACAGCAATCGGTCTCTTTGACCCAGCCCAACTTGTCCATGATTTCGGCCCGCTCGCGGTGGTGATTGTCGCCTGCATCATTTTCGCTGAAACCGGACTCCTTGCCGGATTCTTTTTGCCAGGTGATTCAATACTCTTCCCCATGGGTCTGCTGATGGCAACCGGCGTAATCGATTTTCCGCTCTGGTTGGCCTGCATCATGTTTTCAACTGCGGCTTGGCTAGGTGATCAAACCGGATACTGGGTTGGCCGAAAACTTGGGCCCGCGGTTTTCAATAAACCCGAATCAAAATTCTTTAGCCAGAAAAACGTTTCGCGCACTAATTCTTTCTTCGAACGCTACGGGGCAAAAGCCGTGATTTTTGCTCACTTCGTTCCAGTGCTGCGAACCTTCGTGCCGGTGGCAGCAGGCGTTGGTGAAATGGCTTACCGACGCTTCTTGAAATATAACTTCGTTGGTGTTTTGGTTTGGGCATCAGGAGTAACACTGATCGGTGCCGGACTCGGTCAGGTGCCACTGTTCCGCGATCACGTTGAAATCGTTACAGCGGTATTTTTTACCGTCTCATGGATTCCGATAATTACCGAAGTGCTAAAGGCGCGGCGCGAGCGCAGAAATTAATTGCTGCAAAGCCATAGCGCGATGACTCATTGAATTTTTTACCTCGGGTGGAAGTTCGGCAGCCGTAACCTCAAAGCCATCGGGAATAAAGACCGGGTCATAGCCGTGACCAAATTCACCGCGCTCCTCATGTGCAATTTTTCCAGGCCAGACTCCGGTAAAACATTGCTCACCTTCATCACTAACCATGGCGATTGTGCACATAAACGATGCAGCGCGATGATCATCTGCGATGTCTTTGAGTTGGGCAAGCAGTAACCTTCGATTTGCCACGTTGTCACGCCCACCAGCCCAAATTGCGGTGAAGATTCCCGGTGAACCACCGAGAATCTCGACGGCTAATCCGCTATCGTCGGAGATCGCCGGAAGCCCGGTGTGGCGATGCGCCGCTCTCGCTTTAATCAAGGCGTTCTCTAGGTAACTAGTTCCGTCTTCAATCGGCTCGGGGCCGTCGTAACTCACCAGCTCCAATCCGGGCACGGCCGGTTCCAGAATCGCGGCTAGTTCTTGCAACTTGCCTTGATTGTGCGAAGCCAGAACCAACTTCATTACGCCAGAGCAGCCCTTTGAATCTGAGTCAATTCGGCAGTGCCCTTTAGCGCTAGGTCAAGTAGCGAGTTGAGTTCGTCTCGATCGAACGGCGCTCCCTCGGCAGTGCCCTGAACCTCAACAAACTTGCCACTTCCGGTGACCACCACGTTCATGTCGGTCTCTGCTCGCACGTCTTCGGTGTAGGCCAAATCCAAAAATGGCACACCATCGATAATGCCAACCGAAATCGCAGCAATGCTGTCGCTAAGCGGCTGTGACTTAGCCGGAATTAACTTCTGTGCGCGAGCCCATTCGATTGCGTCGTGTAAAGCGATGTAGGCGCCGGTGATTGCCGCCGTGCGCGTGCCGCCATCGGCCTGCAGCACGTCACAGTCGATCACAATCGTGTTCTCACCGAGTTCCTTGACATCGATGATTGCTCTCAGTGAACGACCGATTAGTCGTGAAATTTCGTGTGTGCGTCCGCCGACTTTACCCTTCACGGCCTCCCGATCGCTGCGATCATGTGTAGCGCGAGGAAGCATTGCATATTCGGCTGTTACCCAACCTTCGCCCTTACCGACTTTCCAACGAGGAACACCCGCAGTAAACGACGCAGTGCAAAGAACGCGGGTGCTACCGAAAGAAATCAGTGCCGAGCCTTCGGCGTGCTCGCTCCAACCACGTTCAATTGTGATTTTTCTCAAATCGTCTGCATTGCGACCATCGACGCGCTTTGTCATGTTGACCTTTCTTATGCGCGCACGTGTTCAACGCGAGCGACTTCTGGACCTAGGAAACGACGAGCCAACTCACCAAAGGACTTTTCGTCACCGGTGGCAAGAAAGCGCAAAGTTGGTGCAGCGCTTGAAGTGCGAAGCAAATTATGCGCAACCAGAGTGCGATAAACATCCTTCGCGGTTTCTTCCGCACTCGAAACCAGAGTGACATCCTCTCCCATTACGTAGCTGATCGCTCCGGTGAGTAATGGGTAGTGAGTGCAACCAAGAACCAGAGTGTCCACGCCGGCTTGCTTTATCGGCGCCAGGTACTTTTCGGCAATGCCGAGTAGCTCTGGGCCGGAAGTGATTCCGCGTTCCACGTAGTCAACAAATTCCGGGCAAGCAGCCGAGGTGATTTGCAAATCTACTGCGGCAGCGAAGGCATCGTCGTAGGCCTTCGAGGTTACTGTGGCCGAGGTACCAATCACGCCGATGTGTTTGTTTCGGGTGGCGGCAACGGCTCTGCGAACTGCCGGCTGAATTACTTCGACAACCGGGATTCCTCTACCTTCGGTGTACCGCTCTCGCGCATCGCGAAGAACTGCTGCCGAAGCCGAGTTGCAGGCAATAACTAGAAGTTTGACCCCTTCGTCTACCAATCGATCCATCACGCCGAGCGCCAGTTCGCGCACTTCAGGAATGCTCTTTGGTCCGTAAGGAGAATTTGCAGTGTCGCCTAGATAAACGATTGATTCGTTTGGCAACTGATCAATGATTGCGCGGGCTACGGTTAGCCCACCTACTCCGGAGTCGAAAATTCCAATCGGCGCATCATTCACGGTTTCAGTCTATCCGCGGGCCGATTTCACGCCGGTAGGCTAATCGCGTGCTGAACACCACTGCCCTGCTGACCGATCGCTACGAACTCACCATGCTCCAAGCGGCACGTCACTCTGGCACCGCAGACAGAAAGTGCGTCTTCGAAGTCTTCACCAGACACCTGCCAGCCGGGCGTAGATTCGGGGTTGTCGCTGGCACCGGACGCGTGCTCCAGCAGATTCAGAATTTTCGATTCGATCAAGCCACTTTGAGTTGGCTCCGTGAGCAGAAGATTGTTGATTCGGACACAATCGACTGGCTTGCCGATTACCAATTCCGAGGAAACATTTCTGGTTACCGCGAGGGTGAAATTTACTTCGCGCATTCACCGGTAATGCAGGTAGAAGCAACTTTTGCCGAAGCGGTGCTTCTCGAAACACTAATCCTTTCAATCCTCAACTACGACTCAGCCGTGGCTTCAGCTGCTTCGCGAATGGTGACAGCGGCTAACGGGCGTTACCTGGCAGAAATGGGCGGCCGACGAGTCAACGAGAATTCTGCGGTCGCTGCCGCGCGTGCGGCATACATTGCTGGTTTCGACGCAAGTTCAAACTTGGAGGCTGGAAGAAGTTGGGGCGTACCAACCATGGGCACTGCCGCACACGCTTTTACTTTGCTTCACGACTCTGAGGAGCAAGCATTCAAAGCGCAACTCGAAACCTTTGGCGAGAAAACAACTTTGCTGGTGGATACCTACAACATCGAGGCCGCGGTAAGAAAAGCTATATCGCTTGCACCAAAACTAGGCGCGGTTCGAATCGACTCGGGTGACCTCGGGGTTGAAGTCAAGCGAGTTCGTCAGCTACTTGATTCTCTCGGTGCCACCGAAACGAAAATAACTGTGACGAACGACTTAGATGAATTTGCCATCGCCGCTCTGGCAGCTGCGCCGGTGGATTCCTACGGGGTTGGCACTTCGGTGGCCACCGGTTCTGGATCAACCACCGCTGGTTTTGTATACAAATTAGTTTCATTCGAAAGATCATCCGGCGATTGGCAAAGTGTTGCTAAGACCAGTGCGCAAAAGTCCAATCCGGGCGGTAAAAAGCATGCGAGCAGAACCGCTGAAGCCGAGATTGTTGACACCAAGGTAATTGCCGAAGGAAGAAACCTTTGTGTCAACCTGGTAGAAAACGGTCAGGTGCTGACCGAATTTTCTGGTGCCGCAGGCGTGACTACTGCCCGAGCACATCACCAGCTTGCTAAGTCAGAACTTCCGCTAGAGGGACTGCGACTAATGCGCGGGGATGCGGCGCTTCCGACAATTATTCGTTAGTCGGCTCTTCACCCTTGGGCAGTTGCTCGTGAATCTCCTTGCACTCTGGGCAAACCGGAAATTTCTGCGGGTCTCTGCTCGGCACCCAAACCTTGCCGCAGAGAGCAACTACCGGAGTCCCCAAGACTGCCGACTCAACGATTTTCTCTTTACGCACGTAATGCGAGAAGCGCTCGTGATCGCCAGGCTCAAGATTTTGAACCTGCTCCTCGATCAGTGTGGTGTTGCCACTCAGTACTTCTGGATTATTCATCGTGACTTACTTTAGTTGAGCTGCATCGCCGAGAGTTACCTGAAGGGTTAGGTTTTTCCCGTCGCGCACAACCTCAACCGATGACTTAGAGCCGGCAGGCAACTGACGCACTGCTGCCAGCAGCTCACTCGCAGAAGAAATCTCTTTGTTACCGAACTTCACGATGACATCGCCAACCTTAAGGCCGCCTTTTTCAGCAGCGCCGTTAGCAGTGAGTTCCTTTACCTGCGCACCGGTGGTGAAACTTGCGGCGTTCTTTGCATTGTTAGTTGCATCGATAACCCCGGCGCCAAGTAGCCCGTGACTTGCGCTTCCAGTTTTCATGATTTCTGTGGCGATTCGCTTGGCAACATTTGATGGAATTGCAAAACCAACTCCGATGCTTCCCGAGCCACCCATCGACCCTGCGCTTGCAATAGCAACGTTGACTCCGATCAAGTGACCTTGCTCATTGACCAAGGCACCACCGGAATTACCAGGATTGATGGCGGCGTCGGTTTGAATCACATCTAGGTTGATTGCCGGCTTTCCGGTGTTGCCACTCCAAAACTGCAATCCTCCGCCAGATGAATTATCAGGCGCCGCTGCAGATGAAACTTGAATCGTGCGATTTAGTGCCGAGACAATTCCCTTGGTTACCGTATTGCTCAAACCAAGCGGCGCTCCGATAGCAACCACGTTGTCGCCCACATTGACCTTGTCGCTGTCTGCGAAAGTAATAGGACGAAATGGAACATTCGCATCAATCTTCACAACCGCTAGATCGTTGGTTGGATCGGTGCCAATAAGTTTTGCGTTATAGATGTGACCGTCGTAGGTCTTTACCTCAATCGATGGGCTCGCGGTCTGTCCGTCTAAAGTCACCACGTGGGTATTGGTGAGGATGTAACCGTCTGCGGTGAGGAATTCACCCGAGCCGTTACCACCGCTGCTACCACTAGAAACCGAGATTGTTACAACTGAAGGCTGGGCGCTGGATGCAGCACCGGTAACCCAGGTAACGCTGTCGGCATTGTTGACCACAACCGGCGCCGGGGTCTGAACCAGGTAATAGGCGCCGACGCCCACACCCGCACCCACTGCGCCACCGACAATCGAACCGACTGCAATAGCTGCGGTGCCAGTAAGGAATGAAACTCGCTTGTTCAGCCGCTCACGCAAACTTGGCTTGGCCACTGGAGCTTCGACCGCGTCAAAAATGAACTGAGAACTTGAGTAAGTCATTTTTTGAGACCTTTCGTGCTGACTTGTGACGTAAGGATTACAAGAAAGCCTGATTAGTCTATGAAAGCAATCTGAAAGTTCGCTCAAAAGTCAGCATCGAAAAGATCTGGGACTAACCAAACAATTTCCCGATACCAAAAGCGGAATTGCCGGTTTGGAAACTGAAGTCACTGGCGCAGCACCGATCGATACCGAAGTAGCTGCCGAGCTCGAAATTATGCCCGCATCAATCCAACCGGCGCCCACGCTGTAGCTAACTGCATAACCAACAGTGAGGCCGACTCCGTGACTTCCTTCGCTAGCCCAGCTTGCAGAAAACGAACTCCCCGTACCGCTGCTTCCATCGTCGGAATTCCAGTTAAAACTTATCGGCGTAAAACTCACCTGAGCCGCTTGCCCGAGAATAATTGCGTTTCTCGTGTGTGCACTTGCGATTGCACCAAAGAAAAATGATTGGCCCAAGATTCCAACATCGGCGCTGGCAGCAATGCCAACCGGATTAGGAGTAAATGCTGCCTGATCGGTAGCGATTGATACTGCGTTAGAAGATGTGGAAGTTGACTTCGGAACAATCACGGTTGGCTTTGGCGGAGGCACAATCAGATAGGTACAACCCGGAACTCGAGGATCATTGATGGCCGCGGCAGAGGCAACCTTTATTACGCAGGGTGGTGGCGCAGCCTTTATCGGAGCGACAACTTTTTTTACCGGGGCAGCGACCTTGACCGAAGTAGTTGTCTTTACTGCTGTAGAGGTTTTAGCCGCAGTGGCAGACGCACAAACCACAACCGAATTACCGGAGATTTGCGAACCAACTTTGAGTGAACCAGCACTTGTAGTGGAAGTGCAGGCAGCGTGCGCAGGCAGTGCGACGAATGAGGGCAAGGTTGATAACAGGAGCACCACGAACAATTTCTTCACGGTCAAGAAATTAGCCAGCGCAATTTATTGCGGCTTATTCTTTGCACAGCCTTAAAACAAAAACCCGGTAAACATTTCTGATTACCGGGTTTTGTTTCTAGTTGCGGGGGCAGGATTTGAACCTACGACCTCCGGGTTATGAGCCCGGCGAGCTACCGAACTGCTCCACCCCGCGGCGAAGTTCCAACATTATCACAAACTATTTGACTAGCCCAGTGAGTGCCTCAATCGCTGCCTTCAATCGAGCATCGGCCTTTCCGAATGCAGTCCAGTCGCCTGCTGCCATGGCGGCAGCCTTGTCGGCAAGAGCCTGCTTGGCAATCGCTAACTGGGCCTTGATCTTGGCCGAGTCGGTGGTTGGGCCAGTCGGTCCGGTCGTTGGTGTCTCAGGTGTGCCCGAGCCGCTGTTGCCGCCGAATAGCGCATCAAGCGCACCGGACAGGGTGTCTTCGAACGCGATCTTGTCGCCGAATGCCACCAAAACCTTCTTCAAGAGCGGATAGCTGGTTTCACCAGTCGACTGAATGTAAACCGGCTGCACGTAAAGCAAACCACCGCCCACCGGAAGCGTGAGTAGGTTTCCGTTGAGTACCTTGGTGGAACCCTGGCGCAAGATATTCAACAAACGAGATACTTCGCTGTCGGCGCTGAAATTGTTTTGCACCAATCCGGGGCCAGGAATATTTAGTGACTTAGGCACTGTCAGCATGTGCAACTTGCCATAGGTTGGCGCAATCACACCCGGGGTTGAACCCGCGTCACTGTTTGCCACCAGGTACCCGCGCAAAACATTTCGACTCGATTCTGAAGTTGAGCGAGGGATGAAAGTTGTGTAGATCGAGAAATTTGTCTGTGACTGCCCAGGCAACTTCATGCTCAGGTAGTAAGGCGGCTGCAACGCGCTGCCGTTCGTGACCGAAATAGCACCGGTTGGATCGTTCGGTGTCATCCATCCATCCGATTGAGAGTAGAAGATTCCCGCATCGTTCACGTGATAGTTACCAAGCACACTTCGTTGAATCTTAAACAAGTCACTTGGGTAACGCACGTGACTCATTAGTTCGCCACTGATTTTTGAAATCGGCAAGACGGTGTTTGGGTAAATCTTTGACCATGTCTTGAGAATCGGATCTTTTTCATCCCAGGCATAAAGTTTTACGCTGCCGTCGTAGGCATCCACAGTTGCTTTAACCGAGTTGCGAATGTAGTTGATGTTGCCGCGCACCAAAGTGTGATCGGTTGCCGAATCGGCAATCCCCTGACTCAAGTTTTGCGCCGACGAGTATGGGTAGTTTGCCGAAGTGGTGTAGCCATCAACGATCCACTGAATGCGACCGTCAACCACAGCCGGATAGATGTCGCCATCGAGGGTCAGATATGGCGCAACTTAATGAAGCCGTTTAGCTTCGGGCCGCCGTTGCCGCTAAAGGTATACGACTCAGCGGTGGCTCCGGTGCTAGTTGGGTAATCCAGCTCGCGCTTGCTACCGGTGGCATCGCCAACAATCGAATAGGTCGGAGACTGCTCGCCGAAATATATACGAGGCTCAAAGTTGCCGAGCGCACCGGTGTTTGGAATGCCACTCTGCAGAAAGACCGGCTGGCCGTCGGACGAGCTCTGGTTACCGTAGGCAGCAACCACACCAAAGCCGTGCGTGTACACAATCACGTTGTTGTACCAAGACTGCGAATCGCCCAGACCAGATTGGTTTAGTTCGCGCACTGCGAGCACTGTGTCTTGCGTCTTGCCATTGATTTTGTAGCGATCGACATCGAGGTGATTTGCAAAGTTGTAGTACTGCTGCACCTGCTGCAACTGACGGAACGAACTACTCACCAAGGTTGGATCAATTAGTCGAATATTCGCGGTGGTGTCGGCATCGGCGCGAAGCGCACCGGCCTCGGCAGTTGTCTTTGCCTGATAATCAACATCGTCGATGCCGTCAAGACCATATGCGATTCGGGTCGCATCGATATTGCGCTTGATGTATTCGGCTTCAAGAGTTCGCTCGTTCGGAACAACCTGGAAAGTTTGGACCACCCACGGAAATACTCCGGCAAGAACGATGGAAGAAACCACCATTAGCCCGGTACCTACCAAAGCCAGTCGCCAGCGACCAACAACTGCGGTTACCAAGAACAAAATACTTACGATGAGTGCAATTAGAGCCAAGATTTGGAAGCTTGGTATTGCAGCATTCACGTCTGCATAGGTTGCTCCGGTAAACAAACCGGCGTCACTAGTCATAGTCGCGTACTGATCAAGCCACAGGGTTGCGGCCTGAACAGCGAGAAATAGTGCGGCTGTTATTGAAAGCTGGATTCGTGCCGGCTTAGAGACGGTGCTCGAACGGCCATTGAAGCGAATGTTGCCAAACACTGCGTGCGTAACCACTGCAATTACCAGCGAAAGCAGCGCCAGAGTTGATGCAAAGCCAACTAGAAAGTTGTAGAACGGCAGATCAAAAAGATAAAAACCTACGTCTAATCCAAACTGTGCATCCTTAGTGCCGGTGTAGGTGTGATTCAAAAATGCAGCGCTTAGTTGCCACTGCGACGCGGCTGCAAGCCCAGAAGCAAGGCTGCAAAAAGAGTGAAGTAAGTGGCAAGGCCAGCAATCACAAAGGCGGTGAGGAAAGAAACCACCTGAGCGGTGATCTGAGTCGTGAAAACCTTGGCAAAACCTAGCTGGTCAAACCAGAGAAAATCGGTGTACAAGCCCGATGCAAAGAGCAGTGCGGCAGCAATTGCAACCAGAATCACAATTGAGATTCTGACCGGCGAGATTCTCTTACGTTCGCTCATTTTTTCTCCTACTTATTTACTGGCACAGGTTGCCAGTGTTGATAAATCTGCTTTGCTGCCAATCGCAGTTGCGGCCGTGAGTGCCTCTTCGAAAGTCTTCACTCTGAAAACCTGAATTCCCGACGGGATGTGGCCATTCACCTCTGAGCAGTTGTCTGCTGGCGCTAGAAAATACTTGGCTCCCGCACGTTGTGCCGAAAACAACTTCTGACGGATGCCGCCGATTGGTCCAACTGAACCGTCTGTTCCGATAGTTCCGGTGCCGGCAATGTGCGCTCCACCGAGAAGCGCTCCCTTGGTGAGTGAGTCGTATATTCCGAGGGCAAAAATCATTCCACCACTCGGGCCACCAACGTCACTCAGCTGAAGATCGACCTTAACCGGAAAATCAAATTTGAATCCAACCAAAACACCAAGCTTGTAGTCGCCATCCTGATTCTTTACAGGAGTAATTTCATAATTCAGCGCTTCGCCCTTGCGGCTGACTGTTACTTTCAAAGGATTTTTTCCATCGTAAGAACCGACTAACTTCTTGAGCTGTTCGTAATCTTTCGGGCGCACTCCA
The DNA here is from genome assembly GCA_041181555.1 of Actinomycetota bacterium. GTDB lineage: Bacteria > Actinomycetota > Actinomycetes > Actinomycetales > Microbacteriaceae > Rhodoluna. Next base: position 9,864 of record JBEGPH010000034.1, read on the forward strand.
TCAATCGCTTCGATGTAATCGCCAGCCACGATTTTTTTAGATGACGGGGAACCCTTGTTTACCCGCTGCGCATAAATGTGAATTGGAATTTTGTATCCGAGCTTGGTGAGCGCCACGTAGATTGCATCCTGCTGCGATTGCTCCATCATGGCAACGCTTTCGGCTTGAGTCTGCTCAGTTGTGGTGCCGACAGGATAAACCTCATCCAATGGCGTGACTGTTTGAGCCGGATCTAACCAGGCAGCAATGATCTCCGGCCAGGTTGGGGTTTTCTCGCGAGTACCGATCAGGCTCACTGTAAGTAGGTCTAGTTCGCCGCTGGTCTGATAACTAGCAGTACCAGCCAGCTTTATTACTGGCTTGCCGTTTTGACTACCGAGCACATTGAACGCCGGACCTGGACGCTCGATTACATACGGTGCTGGGAAAATCAGCATCGCCAGAGTGCCAAGCAAAATGGTGGCACTAAGCAGCACGAAGCCGGTTGGGCGGCGAGGGCTCTTAGTCGGCTCAGAGCCGTCCTCAAACAAAGTCATAGCCACCTTTCACTGCTAAGCCTATTAGCGTTAGCCCTAGGAGAAACCATGAGCGAAGACGAACAAACCGGCCCTGAGGGTATTAACCCAGAGGACTTTCAGAAATTCCTTCGCGACTTCCTGGAAAAGGGCGCCCAAGGCATCGACGCTGAGAAATTGGCTGAGGCCGCCGGCCTGCCCAAGGACCCTCGGGTGCTTGCCGAGCTAATCAGCCAACTGCAAAACGCCCTCGGTTCGATGAAAGACGGCGGCGTCAACTGGAAGGTTGCTGGCGACCAAGCCAGAGCTCTAGCGGCTCAAGGCGCGATTGCTATTTCAGAGTCGGCCCGCAAATCAATCTCCGATGCGATTGGCATTGGTTCACTCTGGCTAAATCAGGCGACTGAAATCTCTGAGCTTGCATTGGAACCCAAACTTCTTTCGCGCGAACTTTGGGTACAAGAAGCGCAACCACTATTCCAAGCACTCGCCTCTCCTGTCGCCACGCGCATGGGTGAAGCGCTTAGTGAAAACCTGCAGCAGAACGCGCCGGAAGAAATGTCTGGAATGCTCGGCAATGCTGCCAACATGATGAAGTCACTCGGTGGTGCATTATTTGCGATGCAACTCGGTCAATCAATCGGAAAACTTTCCGCCGAAGTTATTAGTGGTGGCGATATCGGATTGCCTATCTTCACCGAACAGCGCGCTGCATTCGTAGTGCAAAATCTTGAAGCCTACGTAAACGACCTGGACGTCGAAAGCGATCAGGTTTACATCTATCTGGCCGTGCGTGAACTGGCTCACGCTCGACTCTTCAAGCACAGTAAGTGGCTCCGCGAACACGTGATTGCGCAAATCACCAACTATGCCTCGGGAATAACAATAGATAACGACATAGTTCAAGAAATTGCTCGCGATTTCGACCCGAGTAATACCGAAGAAATCCAAGCCGCACTTCGCGATGGAGCATTCATAGCGGCTCGAACAGCGGAACAATCGCAGGCACTAGAACGTATCGAAACCATGCTGGCCCTGATCGAAGGCTGGGTCGATGCCGTCACCGATCAGGCCACACATCTGCTACCCAAGAGCATCGCAATCGGTGAAGCGGTTCGTCGTCGCAGAGCAAGTGGTGGACCAGCGGAGCAAACCTTCGGAACTTTGGTTGGCCTGGAGCTTCGCCCACGCAAGCTTCGTGAAGCGGCCCAGCTTTGGCGAGAAATTGGCCACCGACTGGGCAACGCCAAGCGCGATGCAATCTGGGATCACCCTGATCTGCTGCCGACCATTGCAGAAATTGAGAATCATGAGCTGCTCTTCGCCCGACTTGGCGTGGCGGCAAATCAGGATGACGACATGGATCGCGAGCTGCGAAAGCTGCTAGACAACCCTGACAATCAATAGACCTGTGCATTAATTCGGCGACTGCATTTTGGTTTTGCCAAGATTCAGCAATGGTTATTCGCATCAACCCCAGCCGTATGCCGCTTTGGCGCTCACCAACCGAATTGCAAATTGGGCTCGAACCCAATGCACCGCGGTTACGCGATATGACACGCGCTCAAGAACGACTAATTCAAATGCTCTACAAGGGATTGCCAAATTCATATCTCGCTCAGGCAGCTGCAAGTGTTGGCATTAGCAACCAAGATGAAATTCTTGAGGCGCTCTCACCGGCACTAATGCAGGTTACTTTTCCGCAGGTGGACGAAGAGTTTGTTGCCCGCAACTTTGCCGAGATATGTCGCGCGCAATCTACTTACAATCACTCCGGCGAATCGGTTATTGCTCAAAGGCAGTTGCATAAGGTGTTTGTCAGCCCCAATAACCTCAGCAATCAAGCAATTACCGATGCGCTTTCGAATTCGGGAGTCGGCAAAATTCACGGAGATGATTCGACATCTGCCGACTTCGCTATCTTGATAGGTAACCTCACTCTTTCACCGATGAGTTATTCACATTGGCTCAACACCGCAACACCGCACCTTGCCGTAATTTTTGATAATGACGGTGTGGTGGTAACCCCTGTTATCGAAGCTGGCAAGACTCCTTGCCTGACTTGCTTTCACGAGCAGCAACTTGTATCCGACTCGGCGTGGCCCGAGATTGCATCACAACTGCTGTTTAGCGAACAGAAATTTGACGACAGCACGAGCAGACTCTTTGGCGCGGCCATCGCCTGTCAGCGTGCTCTTGCTTGCATCGATGCTTTGGCAGATTTTGTAATTCAAGATAGAAATCGAATCGGCTACCGACTTAGTGTCACGCGGGGCACGGTGTCAGAGTTCCGCTGGGAGTTCTCTTCGCACTGCCTATGCAAGCAGTGACAGAAAACGACTAGCTTCTCGAGGGCGACCATCAGATTTGGCCCAACTCAGAACCAGATTGCGCTTGGCACGAGTGATAGCCACGTAGAACAGGCGCTTTTCTTCTGCGATTTCCTCTGGCTTTTGCGCGTAGACGATTGGCAGATACCCCTCGGTAAGCCCAATCACAAATACCGAAGACCACTCCAAACCCTTAGCCGCGTGAATTGTGGAGAGGGTGACCGATGCCTTCAATGGCTCGTGCTGCGAACGCTTACGCTCCTCCAATTCGGCAGCAAACTCGGCGATGCTCGAACCTTCGGGCATTTCGTCAACCATGGCCAAAAGTGCGCTCAGGGAATCCCATCGCTCACGCTCTGGCCCAGCGTGATCTGGTTCGCGTGAAGTCCAACCGAGGCTACGGCAAATATCGCTAACTAATTCAAAAGTGCTCTTGTCTGGTCTGGAAGCGGAATTTGCTTCGGCACGAATCGCAGTCATTGCTCGCTGGATATCCGGACGATTGAAGAATCGTTCTCCCCCGCGTAACTGATATTCGATTCCTGCAGCCGCCAGAGCGGCTTCGATTGGCTCCGACTGACCATTCACACGATAGAGAACGGCAATCTCGCTTGCCTTTACACCTGATTCAAGTTGGTACTTGATTTCATTTGCGACGGCCTTAACTTCTTCTTGCTGTGTGGCAAAGTTCAGCACCTGAACCGGGTTACCCATGTCACCCACCGAACGAAGCGGCGAAATCAACGCCGAATCTGAAACCACGCGATTTGCAGCTGTAACAATCTGCTTAGACGAACGATAATTTTGTGTCAGTTCAAAAACGTTGGCTTCCTGATACCGCGAAGCAAAGTTGTATAGATATTCGCTGCTCGCTCCAGTAAATGAATAAATTGTTTGGTTCGGGTCGCCAACAACGCACAGGTCGCTGTGATCACCCAACCAAAGATCTAGCAACTCGTGCTGCAGCGGTGAGATGTCTTGGTACTCGTCAACAGTGAAGAAACGATAGCGCTGTTGCACATGCGATAGAGCAAGTGGTTCAGCACGAAGGAGCCCCACCGTCAAAATCAAAACATCTTCCCAGTCGAGTTTTTGACTTTTGATTTTTGCGGTTTCGTAAGCCTCTTGAATTGCAAGATTTTGATCCAGTGTCAAACCAGAAACCTTTGGCCTGCCTTGCTCGGCATAGTCGTCTAGAGATTTGAGCGAATACTTGCGCCACTCAATTTCTGCGGCGAGCTCACGCACTGCCACAGTGTCGAGTTTGATCGATAGCGAAGTGGCGGCCTGAGCAATGAGCTTGGCCTTCGACTCCACCACCTGCGGTGCCGGCACCCCGGCAAACTGCGGCCAAAAGTGCTCCAGCTGGGCCAAAGCCGCGGCGTGAAAGGTTTTTACCTGCACACCGGTAACCCCGAGCGACCGCAAACGAGCGCGAAGCTCCCCTGCCGCGCGGTTGGTATAGGTGAGCGCCAAGACCCTATTAGCTGAGTAGTAACCCTTAGCGATGCCGTATGCGATGCGATGAGTAATGGTTCGAGTCTTGCCCGTACCCGCTCCGGCCAGAATACAGGTTGGTCCAACTAGTGATTCAGCAGCTCGTCTTTGTTCTTCGTCGAGAGCTTCGAGTAATGCATCTGCAGTCATTGACTGGCAACCTCGAGCGGCTCGCCGTACCAGTGTTCAATAATCGCTCTCGCGATTGTCAAAGGACCAGGAAAAAGAATTGAATTTTTCTCCGCAGCAATTTCTTCGCGAGAGAACCAACGCAGCTTCGCAATTTCAATTCCGTCAGCAATGTGTTTTTGATCTCCTCGCACGCGTGCGGTAAAGGCGAGCATCAAAGAGTAAGGAAAAGGCCAACCCTGACTTCCCAGATATTCGATGTCGGTGACTCGCACGCCGGCTTCTTCAAACATTTCTCGTTCGACTGTGGCATTGAGTGATTCTCCTGGCTCAACGTATCCGGCAAGCACCGACCAACGATTTTCTTCCCAGACCCCCTGTGAGCCCAGCAGGATTCGATCTTGGTCGTCGATTACAGAAACGATCACAGCCGGATCAGTGCGCGGGTAAATTTCTTTTCCGTCGCTCAAACAGAGGCGAGCCCAACCACCTTTGATTACTTCTGTGGCACTGCCACAGCGAGAGCAAAATAAATGACTCTCGTGCCAGTTAGCCAAAGCCAACGCTTGCGCATACATTCCGGCATCTCGATTAGTTAATCCAAAGCCGCTGCGACGTAAAACGTGCCAGTTCTCTGGGTTTGGCTCGAGTGCGTGAGCCTGCTTTTCATCAAGCACTGCGAGCACGATTGGAGTGCCAATTGGTTCTGACTCACTAGCCTCCGTACTCTTACCCAGGTAGGCCAGAAGTTTCGATTCATGAAGTTCGTCAGGTTTGATAAGCCTCAAGGCTTGACCGCTCAACAGAACTTTGCCCTGATAAATAGGAAGCACGCGAGTGTGCTGGTTTTGCCAGAGGATTTCGTAAAGATCCGGCAGCTCACGCAGCAAGTAGTCTCGATCGATTGCCGATTGGGCTAGCGGTAGGTGAAGCGGTTGATTCATCAAAACCCCTTCGGATGCGTGGCGATGCTGCCTGAAGCCCAGTTTGTTGCTTAATCTTTGATTCATGGGCAAATCTCCCCTAATTTTAGCCGCGCTAGCATCCGACGCAGTACCGGGCCTAGTGATCAAGAAGGCTACCGCTCTGAGCGGCGATGGCACCGGTAACTTCGACGCTGCGGTAATCACCGACGAAGCCGGCGAGCACTACATCGTTCGTATGCCAAACAGCCCTGCCGCTGGCACCGAGCTCGAGCTGGAACTAAAAGTAATCAAGAGCCTGAGCTCATTCGGCGCTCGACTTGGATTCGAAGTGCCAAAGCCAATCGGTGAGACCCGCGATTCAGTGGGCAACCGAGTAATGATTTTCAAATTCGTTTACGGCACCAAGATCGATGCGAGTCGAGTGGCACCAGCGAGCAACCTAAGCCTTTCAATTTCTCGTGCCATTGCCGGAATTCACAGCCTGCCGCTCGAACTTGTGCAGTCTGCCGGCCTTCCAGAATTCACACCGGCCGAAAACATCCGTGCGCGCGTGGCCGAACTTGATCGCGCAGCGCAAACTGGAAAAGTGCCAGCCGTGTTGCTCAGCCGATGGGAAGAAGCCCTCGAAGATGTTTCACTTTTCCGCTACCAGCCTTGTGTAATTCACGGTGCACTCAGCGGCGATGCAATGTTGGAACAAGACCACAACGTTTCAGGTGTTATCGACTGGAAAAACTTGCAGATCAACGACCCAGCTCTTGACTTCGCCTGGCTAATTCCATCGGGCGATCAGGAACTGGTCGATGCAATTCTGCTCAATTACCAACTCGCACGCTCCGGTGCCGATTCAAACATCGCGCTTCGTGCAACTCTTTACTCAGAACTTGAATTAGCAAAGTGGTTACTGCACGGTTACGCACGCAAAGATGCAGCGGTAATCGAAGATGCGGTCACCATGCTTCAAGAGCTAGCAGAGCTCGCGACTGCCGGTGAACTTATGCCGCTTACCAAGTCGCAGGTACCGCAGTCACCGGTTGCAGCGTTTGTGCCACAGCAAGAAGAAATTGAGACCGTTGTGGTCACTCCGCAGTCTTGGACTCTCGACACCAGCGAAGTGGATGACTCCACCAAGCCGATCCCAACCCAGAACGACCTTTTCTAAACAATCGACCTAGACCAGCTGGTCTAGCACCTTCTGCCACTCAGCGAGAATCTCGTCGCGACCGAGCAGCGCATCTGGGGTGAGCTCCTGGCTAACTCCGACGAAGAAGAATGAAGCCTTTACTTTTTCAATCGGCATTCCAGTGAACTCCGAATAAGCCAAGCGGTAAAGCGCCAACTGAAGCGATCGACGATACAGGTCGTGCTCTTCGGTAGGCGGCTGGTTGGTCTTCCAGTCGACGATTTGCACGCCATCGCCATCTTGGTAAATCGCATCCATCTTGCAAACAAAAGTGTTGCTGCCAATGGTCAGCTGAATCTCCTGCTCGACAGCCAATGGCTTGAGACCGGCGAATCTGGAGTTTTCGTAGTTTTGCTGCAAGGTTTCGATTGCCACGAAGTCATCGGCGTCTTCGAGTTCATCGAATTCGTCGTCAAACAGCAATCCACTTGGAGCAAAGCGCTTTTCAACCCAAGCGTGGAACAGGTTTCCCATTCGAGACGCCGCGTATGGCTGTTGCGGCACCGGACGCAAAACGCTTCCAGCTAGCTCATCAAGCTCATCGAGGTAGGCCTTGAAATTGGATGCCGATACACGCACGCCAAAGTCCACAGATTTAGCTTGTTCGTTTTTGACTTCACGTTCTAACAGCAGGCGCTCAATCAACTTAGAAGTAGCAGAATCGCGCATTACCGAATCGTTTGGAGCGGCCGCCTCGAAACTCTGTTTGCCTAGTTCGATTTTTTCTCGTCGAGAGTCTTCGAAAGGCTTTTTTGGCCAAACGTCGACTTCTGGCTTAATTACCTGTTCATCTGAAATGCGGTCGGTGATTTCACCTTTGATCACAACGGCAGTATCGAGGCACTCACGCATGAAGCGTGATGGTTCTGACGCGGTCTTTACGCCAGGCTTCCAGTAGCTGCCGGTCATGAGTAGTTCATGCTTTGGTCTGGTGATCGCTACATAAATAAGTCGACGCTCTTCGCCCGCAAGCATTTCGCGCACGTCTTCCTTTTTGAATCGATCCTGCGCCTTGTTGACATCGAAC
>JBEGPH010000035.1:0-8489 GCA_041181555.1 Actinomycetota bacterium
GGGGCTTTCTAGGGGGTCAAGACACTTCATCAATGTTAACCTTTTATAAAGCCCAATTGGAGACCAACGCGTGAATCAGCCTGCCCACCTGAGTAATTTGCTCGCCACCGCTACCGCCCCGGAAAAGGTCGGAGTTGAGGGCCTCGAGGACAAGTGGGGCTTGGTTTGGGAACACGACGGCGTCTATCGCTTCCGTCGCGAGGCTGATCGCAAAGACATCTACTCGATCGACACCCCACCGCCAACCGCATCCGGATCACTGCACGTGGGCCACGTATTCAGCTACACCCACACCGATGTCGTAGCGCGCTTCAAGCGTATGACCGGCCACGAGGTTTTTTACCCAATGGGCTGGGACGACAACGGTCTTCCAACTGAGCGTCGCGTGCAGAATTACTACGGCGTGCGCTGCGACCCTACCCTGCCTTACCAGCCGGACTTCAAGCCACCATTCGAGGGTGGCGACAACAAGAGCAGTAAGGCTGCAGATCAGATTCCGATCTCTCGCCGAAACTTCATCGAGCTTTGCGAGAAGCTCACCGTTGAAGATGAAAAGGTATTCGAGTCGCTTTGGCGTCAGCTTGGCCTATCGGTTGACTGGAAACAGACCTACCAAACGATTGCACCTAGCGCTCAGGCGGTTTCGCAAAAAGCATTTCTTAACAACCTCGCACGCGGCGAGGCATACCAGTCGATGGCACCAACACTTTGGGATGTCACCTTCCGCACTGCAGTTGCTCAAGCGGAGCTCGAAGATCGCGATCAACCTGGCGCATACCACCGTCTGGGATTTGACGGACCTGACGGCAAAATCTTTATTGAGACCACTCGCCCAGAGTTACTGGCGGCTTGTGTGGCTCTAGTTGCCCACCCAGAAGACGAGCGCTATCAGCCGCTCTTCGGCAAGACAGTCACCACTCCGCTGTTCGGAGTTGAAGTGCCTGTGGTTGCTCATCGCCTAGCCCAGATCGACAAGGGCTCGGGTATCGCGATGATCTGTACCTTCGGCGACGTGACCGACGTCATTTGGTGGCGCGAACTCGACCTACCAAACCGGGCAATCATCGGCTGGGACGGCCGCATTCTTCCGGATGCCCCTGAGGCAATTACCAGCGCTCGCGGTAGAGAAGTCTTTGCCGAAATCGCTGGCAAGACAGTCTTCTCAGCTAAGCAGCGAATCGTTGAACTACTTCAGGAATCCGGCGACATGGTTGGCGAGGCTAAGCCGATTACACACCCGGTGAAGTTCTTTGAAAAGGGCGACAAGCCACTCGAAATCGTGTCTACCCGCCAGTGGTACATCCGGAATGGTGGCCGAGACGCGGCTTTGCGAGAGCGCCTGATTGAGCTTGGCAAGCAGCTGAACTTCCACCCTGACTTCATGCGAGTGCGCTATGAGAACTGGGTAAATGGACTCACCGGTGACTGGCTTATTTCTCGTCAGCGATTCTTCGGAGTACCTATTCCGGTTTGGTATCCAATCGATGCAAATGGCGAAACTGATTTTGATTCACCGATCACTCCAGATCACTCGCTACTTCCGATTGACCCATCTAGCGATGTGCCTGCGGGTTACACCGAATCGCAGCGCAACCAGCCAAACGGTTTCGTTGGCGAGATGGACATCATGGACACCTGGGCTACCTCATCTCTTACCCCGCAGCTTGCTGCCGGATGGATTAACGACCCAGAACTTTTCGCAAAAGTTTTCCCGTATCACCTTCGTCCTCAAGGACAAGACATCATTCGCACCTGGTTGTTCTCAACCGTGTTGCGAAGCGAACAGGAACACAAGCAACTGCCATGGAGCAACGCTGCAATCTCCGGTTGGATTCTCGACCCAGATCGCAAGAAGATGTCGAAGTCGAAAGGCAACGTGGTTACACCGAGTGACCTACTCGACGAACACGGCAGCGATGCAGTTCGCTACTGGGCAGCATCTGCTCGCCTCGGCACCGACGCAGCGTTTGATACCGGCCAGATGAAAATTGGTCGCCGCTTGGCCATCAAGATTCTCAACGCCGCAAAGTTCGCACTCTCGTTCGAAGTTCCTGCCGGCCACACTGAGGTAACCGAAGCGGTCGATCAGGCCATGTTGCTTGCACTTGCCGACGTGGTGCGCGATGCCACTGCAGCCTTCGAAAACTACGACCACACCAAAGCGCTTGAGCTCTCGGAGAAATTCTTCTGGAACTTCACCGATGACTATCTCGAGCTGGTCAAAGAGCGCGCCTACGGCCAGGGCGGAGCGAGCACAGCAACCCAAGCGAGCGCTGCACTAGCTCTTCGCAAGGCACTTCACGTGATGCTTCGCCTATTCGCTCCGTTCTTGCCGTACGCCACAGAAGAAGTCTGGGGTTGGTGGCAGAAGGATGCGGGTTCAATTCACCGCAGCACCTGGCCAACTGCCGGTGAACTTACCGTTGGCCTTGATGCCTCAAACCACGGACTTATGGAGCTTGCCTCGGTTGCACTCTTTGGCCTGCGCAAGGCAAAGTCAGATGCTAAGGCTTCGATGAAGGCAGAAGTGGTTTCGGCCACACTCCAGGCCCCGGCAGCAGTCTTGACCAGCGTTCGAGTGTTTGAAAGTGACCTCAAGGCAGTTGGACGAATCGCTGAGCTTTCCTATGCCGAAGCAGCAGAAGTGGCCGTGACGGATGTGGTGCTTGAAGTAGCCTCTTAGGTATGACTTTCAGCGCAGAAAATCCATTCGCCCAACGCAGCACTCTCGAATACGAACTTCCACCGTTCGAAAAAATTCGTGACGAGCACTACCTTCCCGCTTTCTATGCTGGCTGCCAGCAGCAGTTAGAGGAGATTCAGGCGATCCTAAACTCGGGCGAACCGACCTTTGAAAACACGATCGTGGCAATGGAGCGCAGCGGAAAACTACTAGAGCGCGTGCTCCTGGTTTTCTTCAACAAGTCATCAAGCGATACCTCGCCTGAGCTAGACAAAATCGAAGCCGAATTGGCGCCAAAACTCGCGGCACATTCAGACGCGATTCAACTCAATCCAGAACTTTATTCACGTATTGCAGAACTGCACAACAAAATTGAATCGCTCGGTCTTGATGCCGAGAGCAAGTGGCTCATAGTTCGCTATTACCAAGACTTCCGTAAGGCCGGCGCCCACCTGAGTGACGCGGAACGTAGCAAGGCGATGGAGATCAATCAGCGTCTTGCTGAACTAGACACTCAGTTCAGTCAGCAGCTCCTCAACGACACCAACGACCTTGCAGTGATTATCGATGACGTACGCGAACTCGACGGGTTAACTGATAACGAAATCACTGCAGCCGCCGCGGCAGCTAAAGATCGTGGCCATGAAGGCAAGTGGCTCATCAACATGGTGAACTTCACCGGAAACCCAATGCTTGCCGCCTTAACAAACCGTTCTGTTCGTGAACGCATCATGAAGAACTCGCTCCTCAAGGGTGGTCGCGACAACGAAAACAACAACCGACCTGTGCTGCTCGAAATGGTCAAACTTCGTGCCGAAAAGGCACAACTTTTTGGCTATGAATCACATGCGCACTACGAGCTGACTGATCGCACAGCTAAGAATCCGGCAAACGTGCATGAGATGCTTCGCAAGATTGCTCCTGCTGCCAGAAGTAATGCAGAACTTGAGGCGGCAGACATTCAGGCTGCAATAACTGCCGATGGCGAAACTTTCACCATGCACTCCTGGGACTGGGACTTATATACCGAGCGCGTGCGCAAGGACAAGTACAACATCGACACAGACCTGTTTAAGCCTTACTTCGAACTTGAAAACGTGCTTCAAAACGGTGTGTTCTTCGCCGCTAACAAATTGTTTGGCATCAGTTTCAAGGAGCGTCCAGACCTTGTCGCCTACCACCCAGAGGCAAGAGTCTTTGAAGTCTTCAATGAAGACGACAGCAAACTTGGCCTGTTTATTGGTGATTTCTATACCCGCGACTCTAAGCGCGGTGGTGCCTGGATGAACAGCTTGGTTGACCAGAACCATCTTCTCGGACAGTTGCCGGTTGTGGTGAATAACCTCAACGCACCTAAGCCACCAAAGGGTGAGCCAACTCTCCTAACCTTTGACATGACCACTACCCTCTTCCACGAATTTGGTCACGCGCTTCACGGATTACTGTCAAACGTGAAGTATCCGCGTTTCTCAGGAACCAGCACTCCACGCGACTTCGTCGAATTCCCATCTCAGGTAAACGAGATGTGGATGCTCTGGCCGGAAGTGGTGGCAAATTACGCGAAGCACTACCTGACCGGAGAGCCGCTGCCTCAGGAATGGATTGACAACCTCAATCGAGCCGAGACCTTCAATCAAGGTCATGCGACTGTTTCCTACCTATCTGCAGCCGTGCTCGATCTCGCTTGGCATCAGCTAACCCCAGATCAGATTCCTAATTCGGTTGAGGAATTTGAGAGTAAGGCGATCGCCGACTACGGACTCGATTTTGATCTGGTGCCAACTCGCTATCGCAGCAGCTATTTCTCACACATTTTCGCGGGTGGGTACTCTGCCGGATACTACGGCTATATCTGGAGTGAAGTACTAGACGCCGACACGGTTGACTGGTTCAAGCAGAACGGCGGTCTAACTCGAGCAAACGGCGATCACTTCCGCAAGGAATTGCTTTCGCGCGGTGGCACAGAAGACGCACTCCAGTTGTTCCGAAATTTCCGCGGCAAAGACGCCACAATCGAGCCGCTGCTTAAGCGCCGCGGTTTGCTCTAGCCCTGAGCCAAAGCCAAACGGCAACACCCATCAGCAGTGCCCAAAAAGCCGAGCCGATGGAAAAAGCGGCGAAGCCAGACGATGCCACGAGGAATGCAAGTACGGCTGGTACCCTCATGCTCGGATCTTCGACAATTGACGAGAGTGCACCGATGATTGTGCCGAGAAGTGCAAGTCCAGCGCCGGCGAGAATAATTTCCTTAGGTGCCTGCATCACAAAGCTGATGGTGGCTCCGGTAGTTGCCGCCATTAGCAAATAAATTACTCCACCGAAAGCTGATGCTATCCAACGCTTGCTTGGGTCTTTGTGCGACTGTTCATTGGCATTGAGCGCCGCGGTGATAGCGGCCATGTTGGTAACAAACCCACCAAAGAAATTGGCAATAATCGAACCGAAACCGGTGGCCAACATAATTGGTCGGAATGGGACTTCATAGCCGAAACTCTTCATAATGGCGATGCCGGGTATGTTTTGGCTCGCCATTGTCACCAAGTAAAGCGGAATTCCGATTGAGATGATCGCAGGAATCGAAAACTGCGGAGCGACAAATTCAAGCGATGGAAAAATCGAGTCCATTGGTACAGAAATTTTTTGCTCGATTGCCGTTAGCGTGAACAACAAAACCATGGCCACCGGCACTGCCCATACCTGGGCAAATTTGTAAAGCACAAGCCAAACCAGAATCACCGGAAGCATGATCCAAGGAAATTGAGCCGCTGACTTGAAAGGCGCAATACAGAAGGAGAAAATAACTCCGGCCAACATCGCACTTGCGATTGGCTTTGGGATTGAACTGACGAGTTTGCCTAGTGCTGGCCAAAGTCCGGTAAGGGCAATCAAGAATGCCGAGAACATGAATGCTCCCACAGCGGTTTGGTAGCCGTAATTTAATCCGCCGGCAGACACAAGGAGCGCAGCGCCGGGTGTGCTCCAGACAATGCTGATTGGCATTTTGTAGCGCCAACTCAAAACAATCGAGAGCGTTCCATAGAGCAAAAGCATTATGAAAACCACAGAAACGATTTGAGTCGGGGTGGCACCAAGTGCAGTAGTTGCCGCAATAACCACGCCGGTGGAAGCTGCTTGGCCGGTTACCGAGGCTACAGTGCCGGCTAGGAGTGGAGCCTTGATATCGCTAAAGCGAGAGGCCATTTGAATTAAGCGGATTTCTCTTGCTTGTTGTTCTTAAACGGAACAATCACTGGTGATTCCTTGGTTTCCACGACGTGCTTAGTGATTCGAACCACGCCCTGAACTTCGCTGCCAGGGATTTCAAACATAACTGGACCGAGAATTTCTTCGAGAATTGCGCGAAGTCCGCGTGCTCCGGTCTCGCGGCCGATTGCCTGATCGGCAATTGCCTCAAGTGCGTCCTGATCAAATTCCAGCTCAAAGCCATCTAGCTCAAACATGCGCTGGTACTGCTTAACCAATGCATTCTTTGGCACGGTCAAAATCTCAATCAAAGCCGCGCGGTCAAGTTCCTTGACGGTTGCAATCACTGGTAGACGTCCGATGAATTCAGGAATCAAACCAAACTTGCGCAGGTCTTCAGGCTGAACTTCACTAAAGATTTCAGCTGCGTCACCCTTGGCAAACACCGGAGAACCGAAACCGATCCCCTTCTTACCCGATCGCGCAGAGATGATTTCTTCTAAGCCGGCAAAGGCACCTGCAACGATGAACAATACGTTGGTTGTGTCTAGCTGGATAAATTCTTGCTGTGGGTGCTTGCGCCCGCCCTGAGGAGGTACCGATGCAACCGTGCCTTCCAAAATCTTGAGCAATGCCTGCTGCACTCCCTCGCCAGAAACATCGCGAGTAATTGATGGGTTCTCTGCCTTGCGTGAAATCTTGTCGATCTCGTCGATGTAAATAATGCCGGTCTCGGCTCGCTTCACATCGCCATCAGCTGCTTGGAGAAGTTTAAGCAAAATGTTTTCGACGTCTTCACCCACGTAGCCGGCTTCGGTGAGCGCGGTAGCATCAGCAACAGCAAAAGGCACATTAAGACGCTTGGCCAAACTTTGTGCCAGATAAGTCTTGCCACATCCGGTAGGGCCAATCATCAAAATGTTCGACTTGGCAATTTCAATCTGGTCGTGCTCTTTACCCGCGGTGGTTAGAGTGCCACGAGAACGAATGCGCTTGTAGTGGTTGTAAACCGCGACCGAAAGTGCTTTCTTCGCTTGGTCTTGGCCAATGACGAATTCGTCCAGGTATCCCTTGATTTCACGTGGCTTTGGCAGATCAATTTCTTCTGCTTGCTTTACAACCTGTCCGAGCTCTTCCTCGATTATTTCGTTGCAGAGTTCGATGCATTCATCACAGATGTAAACGCCTGGGCCGGCAATCAGCTTGCGCACTTGCTTCTGGCTCTTTCCGCAGAAAGAGCACTTGAGCAGGTCGCTCGATTCGCCCAACTTAGTCATAGAAAAACCCTATATTGGGGGCGCCGAAAAAGCCTGCTAATTACGCGTTTTTGCGCGAGGTCAATACCTGGTCGATTAGGCCATATTCAAGGGCCTCAGCCGAAGTGAGGATCTTGTCGCGGTCGATGTCCTTGTTCACTTCGGCGATTGGCTTACCGGTGTGCTTTGAGATGGTCTCTTCCAACCAACTGCGCAAGCGCAAGAGTTCCTTGGCCTGAAGTTCGATATCGGATGCCTGACCAGGCCCACCACCGGTTTCTGGCTGGTGAATCAAGATTCGCGCGTTTGGTAGAGCAAGGCGCTTGCCCGGTGCTCCGGCTGCAAGCAATACCGCGGCAGCTGAAGCTGCCTGCCCCAAACAGACCGTCTGAATCTGAGGGCGAATGTACTGCATGGTGTCGTAGATCGCGGTCATCGCAGTAAACGAGCCACCAGGTGAATTGATGTACATCGTGATGTCGCGGTCTGGATCCTGAGATTCAAGCACCAATAGCTGCGCCATGATGTCGTCTGCCGAAGCATCATCTACCTGCACGCCCAAGAAAATAATGCGGTCTTCGAAAAGCTTGTTGTAAGGGTTCTGCTCGCGATAGCCGTATGAGGTGCGCTCGGTAAAGCTAGGGAGGATGTAGCGAGACTCCGGTGAAATGAAGTTTGACATTAGTTCTTACCTACTCCGGTTGCTGAGCCTGCAAATTCTTGAATGTGATCGATGAAACCGTACTCCAGGGCTTCGTGAGCGGTGAACCAACGGTCGCGGTCGCCGTCTTTCATGATCTGCTCAACTGTCTTACCAGTTTGCTGAGCGGTAATAGATGCCAGCTGACGCTTCATCGACATGATTAGCTCTGCCTGGGTCTGAACATCTGCGGCGGTTCCACCGAAGCCACCGTGTGGCTGGTGCAAAAGTACTCGAGTGTTTGGGGTGGCGTAACGCTTGCCCTTGGTGCCAGACGAAAGCAAGAACTGACCCATCGAAGCACACATTCCAATACCCACGGTGACGATGTCATTAGGCACGTATTGCATGGTGTCGTAGATTGCCATGCCGGCGGTAATCGAACCACCCGGTGAGTTGATGTAGAGGAAGATGTCCTTGGTTGAGTCCTCTGCCGCTAGCAGCAGAATCTTGGCGCAAATCTCGTTTGCCATATCGTCGCGAACTTCGCTACCGAGCCAAATGATGCGATCGCGCAGCAGTCGTTCAAAAGTGCCGTTGCGCTCTGGGCCATGTTCAGCCATGAGTTCCTCTTTCCTTGGTGCGACTTAAAGGCTAACTGCCAAGCATCGAAATGCTTGGCAGTGTTCGCTGAGCGAGTAATGAC
>JBEGPH010000036.1:0-8468 GCA_041181555.1 Actinomycetota bacterium
ACCACCGAGATTAGGCCCGTGGCTGGAGCCCCCGGAATTACTGGGATTGCCGAGGTCATCGGGGCAACCACCGGTACCGGATTGATTGTGCGCTTGGCCCGTCGAGAGGTACCGTGTGCCGAAGCTACGCCGTAGCCAACTAGGTTTGGCTGCTTTTCTTCTGAGCCCTCAGATCGGATATCGGAAAGGGCTTCGCTGGCAGCAGCGGCCACCTCTGGAGAAATAACCGGGATAGAAGAAGTGGCGACTGCACCGACTGCTCCGTCTGCGACAGTCGCGGCGATGATTGGCTTGCCTACCTCGACGGTATCGCCTTCCTTGGCAAGAAGTTCGGTCACGATTCCTTCAAACGGACAAGGCAGTTCAACCAGTGACTTAGCGGTTTCGATTTCAACGATTACCTGGTTGACCGCGACGCGATCGCCAACGTTTACTTTCCAAGAAACGATTTCGGCTTCGGTAAGGCCTTCGCCAACGTCCGGCAAATTAAAGTACGCGACTTGACTCATGTTTGCTCCTAGAACGCCATCACTCGGTCAACCGCATCGAGAATGCGATCGGCATCTGGCAAGAATTTTTCTTCAAGCTTCGCTGGTGGATAAGGCACGTCGAAACCTCCGACGCGAATCACTGGAGCTTCAAGGTGATAGAACGCAAGCTCGGAAACTCGCGCTGCAATTTCAGAAGAAACCGAAACGAAAGTGCTGTCTTCGTGTGCAACCACTACGCGTCCAGTTTTCTTAACCGACTCGATAACAGTTGCAAAATCAATCGGTGAAATTGAGCGTAAGTCGACAACCTCAATTGATCGACCTTCGTCTTGTGCAAACTCTGCTGCCTGAAGTGCGACGGTGACCATCTGTCCGTAGGCAACCAATGTCACATCTGTTCCCTGTCGCAATATTCTCGCCTGGTGTAGTGAACTCGATGCGCCGTCTAAATTAACCGGACCCTTTTGCCAGTAGCGACGTTTTGGTTCAAAGAAGAGAACAGGGTCAGTAGATTCGATTGCTTGCTGAATCATCCAGTAAGCATCGTTTGAGTTACTCGGAGTAACCACACGCAAACCGGCGGTGTGTGCGAAGTAGGCTTCTGGACTTTCGCTGTGGTGTTCAACCGCACCAATTCCGCCACCTACCGGAACGCGAATTACCACCGGCATTTGCAAGAAGCCTTCGCTTCGGTTTTGCAGTTTTGCCAACTGAGTCACGATCTGGTTGAAGGCGGGGAAGATAAATCCGTCGAACTGAATTTCGGCAACCGGCTTGTAACCGCGCATTGCTAACCCAATTGCGGTACCGATGATTCCAGACTCCGCGATTGGTGAGTTGAATATTCGGCTCTGACCAAATTCGGCGTGCAGGCCTTCAGTTACGCGGAAAACTCCGCCGAGCTCGGCGACGTCCTCGCCAAACATGAGTACCCTGTCGTCTTTACGCATCGCTTCGCGAAGCCCGGCGTTGATGGCTTTAGCGATTGGCAGTTCCACTGAATTGCTCATTACTCTTCACCGCCGAAAGACTCTTCGTAGTTCTTTAGCCAAGCCATCTGCTCGTCGATTAGCGGATGCTGCTGTGAGTAAACGTGCTGGAACATGTTTTCGATTGGTGGATTACCGAGGGCAAAAGTTGCCTTGCGAATTTCTTCACTTAGTACTTCGCCATCGTGGGCAACCTGATCAAAAAAGTCTTGCGCGATTCCGTTTTTACGAAGGAACTTTTCCAAACGATCTAGTGGATCACGTGCCTTCCAATATTCAACTTCTTCGTCGTCACGATATTTGGTTGGATCATCTGAAGTGGTGTGAGCACCAATGCGATATGTAAGTGCTTCGATCATGTATGGGCCGGCACCTTCGCGTGCGTCGTCCATGTGTTTTTTAGTTACAGCGTAAGAAGCAAGTACATCGTTTCCGTCAATGCGAATTCCAGGAACACCGAAACCGGCACCACGCTGATAAAGCGGAACTTTAGTTTGGTTTGTAACGCGAGACGAAATTGCCCACTGATTGTTTTGACAGAAGAAAACAATTGGTGCGTGGTTGATCGCAGCAAATAAGAACGATTCGCTTACGTCACCTTCGGCAGTTGCTCCATCGCCGAAGTATGAAATAACTGCGAGGTCATCGGTGAGGTCGCCATTGCCAACCTTGCCGTCAAACTTTACGCCCATTGCGTAACCGGTGGCATGCAACACCTGTGTACCAAGAACGATGGCGTAAAGGTGGAAACGAGTTTCGTCTGGGTTCCAGCCACCGTGATTCACACCGCGAAGCATTTTTAGAATCGACATCAAATCGATGTCGTGAGTCATCGCTACTCCGTGTTCGCGGTAGCTAGGAAAAATGTGATCGTTTGGACCAACGCCGAAACCAGATCCAATCTGTGCGGCTTCCTGGCCAATTGCCGGAATCCAGAGTCCAAGCTGACCCTGTCGCTGAAGCGCAGTTGCCTCGTTGTCGAAACGGCGCATGCGTGCCATCTCGCGATAAAACTTTAGGTAGTCGGCCTCAGTTAGCGTCTTTAGATATTCACCATATTCAGCCCACTGAGCAGGCACGCGGACATCGCCCTCCGGAGAGAGAAACTGAACCATAGGTTCCGATGTATCGAGACTCACAGGGTCAAATCTACTTGCTTGTGGCACAATCTGAACATGGTTCGCTTCTTGCTCAACACCGTAATCAATGCGATTGGCCTCTGGCTAGTGACAATTCTCGTGCCGGCAATCAAGCTCGCGCCTTACGGACGCAACGACTTTTGGATGACCGCACTCTCATTTTTGTTGGTGGGCTTGGTCTTTGGTCTAGTGCACGCTGTCATTGGCCCAATCATCAAAATCATTTCGACACCGCTCTATATCCTTACTTTCGGCCTGATCAACCTAGTTATCAATGGCGCATTGCTGCTTTTCGTAGCTTGGTTGTCGCAGCTAATTGGTTCACCGATTTTCAGCATCGATGGCTTTACGCATCAGGGTCTTGCCGTTACTTCAATGGGCTGGGCGATTTTGGGTGCGCTAATCATGAGCATCATCGGATTCATTGGCCGCAAGCTATTTAGCAAGTTGCTTTAACCGCTCAGATCTGGGCCCTGAGTCAATTCGTAGTAGCTGACCACGGCCTCGCCTTCGGCAAAGTTGCCAAATTCGGCAGCGGCACCTGATTTGTCGATGTCCGACGAAATCTGACTGTAAGCCTCCATTAGGTGTGCAGTAATTGGGTCACCCGGCACTTTTCCCTCGAGAGTTTGCCAATTCTGACTGGCTGGGTTTGCTTTACCATCCAATTTGGGCACCAAATCGAACTTATTCTCCACCGAAAGTACTTTTTGCTGACTTGAAATGCTTTTTGTACCCACAGGGCTACCGAATGTGACTACTTTTTCAACTGAATATGGGAATTTGCTTGTTCTTGACCGCTCGGCAGCAGAGATTGCCACCAAACCGCCTTGAGAGTGACCCACCAGCATGACTCGATCGCTCGGTTTTACACCTGCGGCCGCGAGCGCCTTGGATAAACCGATTTCGACATTACTGACTCGTCCACTCATCTCCTGGAGATTGGTTTTCATGTCCATCGGGTTTGCCGTCCAGCCTAAGCTGGCGGTCCTGGTGCCGGGGAGGTAAACGATCGCGGCATTCGCATACTTTTCTATCCGGATGGTTGGAGTGCCTCGGTTATCTAGCATTCGCATTCGATTGGCTATCGAGGTCAGGTTCGCCGGCGCCCGAGTGCTGCCAACCTCGATTGCGTTTGCTATTCGAACCGGCGGGTTGACCACTATTCCTGAAGCCACGCCAATGTCTAACGCCATTTCGGCCAGCAAGCGATTTTCGGTGGCGGAGATTCTCTCCAGCATGGCTTCACATGCGGCAATTAGTCTTCGAAGTCTCGTGACAACGGTTGGCAATCGAATAGCCAGATGAGCTAGTTTTATCGGCGACCCCTGCGCAACATCAATCACCAATTGCGCGGCCAGCAACTCTGCCGTCACAATCAGCGAATTGCGGATTCGCTCTATCTCGGAACGGCTACTCAACAATTGACTTCAACCCGCCGATTATCGAACGCAGATCATCGGCCAGAAGTTCCAGCTCGCGAGCGCAGGCCGAAGCGGCGGGACCATTCCAATGCAGTGGGTTAGGCACTGCAAGCAGCAGGTGTGTGGCGGATCTGAACAGAAGCTCTTCCAGGAAATCCATTTATGAATCGTCCTAGTAATAGGTTGTCCAAAACGAGCCACCCCGGATTCTGTGGATTTGATAAGGCAGAATATCCCTGTGAGTAATCTTTCAAACCAGCCCCTCAGTCCGCTCGATGGCCGCTATCAACCTGCCGTCGCCGGTCTCGGCGAATTTCTTTCGGAAGCTGGCTTGAACAAGGCCCGCATTCACGTTGAAGTTGAGTGGCTGATTCACCTAGCCAATCGAAACTTGCTTAAAAACAATGCGCCGCTGGATCTCACCGAGATTGAACGCCTGCGCAATGTGGTCACCAACTTTTCAGACGAAGACGTTGCGACTCTGGCCAAGACCGAAGCAGTAACCAAGCACGACGTTAAAGCCGTTGAGTATTTCGTTCGCGCAAAACTAGCCGAAGTCGGTCGCGAAGACCTCGCTGAACTTACCCACTTTGCTTGCACCAGCGAGGACATCAACAACCTTTCATATGCAATCACCGTGCGCGATTCGATCCAGCAGGTTTGGCTCCCTCGAGCCGAAACGCTACTCGCCAAGTTGCGCGAGCTTGCGGCCAAGTACTCGGAAGTTTCGATGCTGAGTCGCACTCACGGTCAGCCAGCAACGCCGACCACTATGGGTAAAGAGCTCGCAGTATTTGTTTACCGACTAGAGCGACAGCTCACTCGCATTCGAAACACCGAGTATCTTGGAAAATTCTCTGGCGCTACCGGTACTTTTTCAGCGCACGTTGTTGCAGCTCCGCACGTTAGTTGGGCGATCGAATCAGAAGCATTCGTTTCTTCACTTGGACTTAAGTGGAATCCGCTAACCACTCAAATTGAATCGCACGACTGGCAAGCCGAGTTGTATTCGGCAGTTGCATTGTTCAACCGAATCCTGCACAACCTTTGCACCGACATCTGGACTTACATCTCACTGAATTACTTCAAACAGATTCCGCAGCCAGGTGCCACCGGATCATCGACCATGCCACACAAGATCAATCCGATTCGTTTTGAAAATGCAGAATCAAACCTTGAACTGTCAAACGCGATTCTCGATTCACTGGCGGCAACTTTGGTTACTTCACGCATGCAACGTGACCTCACCGACTCTTCGTCACAGCGAAACATCGGTGTTGGTCTCGGTCACTCGCTACTTGCAATCGACAACGCAACTCGCGGCCTAGGTGAGATTGAACTTTCACCCGCAGTGCTAGATGCCGACCTTTCAGAAAACTGGGAAGTTCTAGGCGAAGCGATTCAAACCGTTATTCGTGCCGAGGTTGCAGCTGGACGTTCTTCAATCGAAGATCCTTATCAGTTGCTCAAGGAACTTACGCGAGGTAAGCGAATCGGCCACGATGAGTTGGTCGCATTTGTGAACGAATTGGATATTTCCGACGAAGCTAAGGATCGCTTGCTGGCTCTGCGCCCAAGCACCTACATCGGTATCGCGATTGAACTCGCGAATCGCATCAACTAATTAGTCGAGGCGCGGCTTGTTTGGATCATCTTCCTGATCCTTAACGGTTAATGCCAGCGTTGCGATGCTTACTAGGGCAACGATGAATGTGACTCCCGCCCAAATCAGCGCTTCTTCTACTGCCACGTAGTGTGTTGAGGCCAAAACCAGGATTCCGACGAATAGCGCAGCCACCAGGGAAAGTGTCAGGTAATTGCGAAGTGAGTTCTTTTTGTTGGCCATTACTAAAGCCTACTTCTTAGGTGAGTAAGCGGCGATGCCCAAGTGCACACCTGACAGCATTAGGTACGCTCCGAAAAATCCGATGGCAGACACCACATCAAGCGGGGCCAATGCAAACAAGATAGCCAAGGCAAGTGCTAGCCCTGCGCTAATTAAATCGCGGTTGATAAAGTCCATTGCCGCCTGAGCAACTCCCCAGATTGTCGCCAACAAAATGAAATTAGTTTCGCTGCTCAGATTTGTGATGGACAAAAAGGAAGTTACTAATGCAATCAACGCGATTGGTAAATATTTCGGTGCTGCATAAAGAGTGCGCAATCCGTAGAGCAAAGTGAAGATGCCCAATGCGGCCAGACTAATTACCTGGTGAGATGTGAATGCTACAAACAGGCCAACAGCAATGCTGGCAAAGGCTCTTAGAGATTTAATTCGACGCACGACTTAAATCTAAATGCTCTAGGCCTTCGGATCTTCGAATTTACTGAATTGACCGAGGAAGTTAACCACGATCGTGCCGGTAGGGCCGTTACGCTGCTTGGCAAGAATCAAGTCTGCCTCGCCGGCACGTGGGTGCTCGCGTTCGAACATTGCTTCGCGGTGAAGCAAGATAACCACGTCGGCATCCTGCTCAAGCGATCCGGATTCACGAAGCTGCGAAATTTCTGGCACCTTGTTGTCTGACTTCTCGGAGTTACGGTTTAGCTGCGAGATAGCAACCACTGGAACGTTCAATTCCTTGGCAAGCAACTTCAGTGCACGAGAGAACTCAGAAACTTCTTGCTGACGTGATTCAACTTTTTTACCTGATGTCATCAACTGGATGTAGTCGATCACAATCATTTCTAGACCCACGCGTTGCGCCATGCGACGGCACTTGGCGCGAATCTCAACCAGGGTTAGGTTTGGACTGTCGTCAATGTAAAGCGGTGCCGAGTTAATCTCGCCACGCACTCCGGCCAAGCGCTGCCAGTCGTTGTCGCTCAACGATCCTTTACGCATGCTCTGCAAATAAATTCGAGACTCTGCCGACAGCAAACGCATCGCGATTTCTGCTCGGCCCATTTCGAGTGAGAAGAAGATGACTGGCTTCTTGTGTTTGATGGCTGCGTTTCGAGCTAGGTCGAGGGCCAGGGTGGACTTACCGACGGCAGGACGAGCGGCCAGGATTACGAACTGACCACCGTGTAGCCCGTGAGTCATTTCGTCGAGCTCGCGGAAACCGGTAGGCACACCGACCATGTCGCCACCGCGACTCTGAGCTCGTTCCATTTCTTCGACGGCGGCTTCGATCGAATCGAAAAGTGGCACGTAGTCTTCGCCAACGCCAGCACGGGTTACGCCGTAAACGTCTTCTTGGGCCCGGTTGACCAGATCTTCGATTTCGCCTTCATTGGAATAGCCCATTTGAGCGATTCGGGTACCAACCTCAACCAATCGGCGCAGAGTTGCCTTCTCGGCCACGATTTGCGCGTAAAACGGAGCGTTTGCGGCGGTTGGAACGATTGAGGTTAGTTGGTGCAGGTAATCGGCTCCGCCGGCGCGAACCAATTCACCATTCTTGGTGAGTTCGTCGGTGACGGTGATTACGTCGGTTGGCTCGCCCTTGCTGTAAAGAGACAGGATGGCATTGAAAATGGTTTCGTGCTTAGGGGCGTAAAAATCGTCAGCCTTTACGTACTCAAAAACTTCGGCGATGGCCTCTTGCGAGAGCAACATGCCGCCTAGTGTGCTCTGCTCCGAGAGGAGGTCATTCGGTAGGACGCGACCTTCGCCAATGCGACTTGGCTCAATGGGCGGCACTGATGTCAGTGACATAAAAACCTCCGAACTTGCTTTGAGTGTATTTATAGCATCGGCCACTGACAGTCAGTGACCAAACCGAGTTGTGCACCGTTCTGGGGATAACTTGTGGAACACGCCCGCAATTTATCCCCAAAGCTGTGGATTTACTTGTGGACAACCTACCGCCTCCAGGCCCGAACCCCTTTTATTTACTGGGTTTTAGCCTGTGCACAATAAAAGTTGAGAAACTCTAAACTTGTGGCTTAGGGTTGTGCATAACTCTCAACAAGTGGCTGAAGATATCCCCAGTTATCCACAGGTTTTCCCCAATTTTTGGTTTATCCGTAGGTATCCCTTGGGCCGCGACCTGGGACAGAACGAGGACCCTTTTTCCACGATGGGGCGTCCGGGCCAAGCAGTTTCAAGCTGGTGATGCCCAAATCACCGTAACTCTCGGTGATCTTGGCCAGAATCTGGTCGTGCATGATGCGCAACTGGGTGGCCCAGGCGGTTGATTTGCAGCGGACAGTTAGCACGCCATTCACCAGAGTTTCTGGGTGCGAGTTGAGTCCGTTGACTTCGCCAACTAACTCGGCCCAACGATTAAATAAATCAGCCTCGGCTAATCTCGCCTCCCAGCGGAAGTCCTTGAGTATGCCTTCGAGAGAGGCACCTGCAGATACTGGATCGCGGCCCTTATCGAAAGGTTGGGAGTTATTTTTCGCTGCCTTTGCCTTGATGCGCTTCGCATCTCGAGATAGGCGACCGGTGACTGCCTCACGCATTTTCCAATAAAA
>JBEGPH010000037.1:0-8437 GCA_041181555.1 Actinomycetota bacterium
GCGACCATTCCTGCACGAGCACCGGCTTCGATTGACATGTTGCAAATTGTCATGCGCGCTTCCATCGAAAGCGAACGAATTGCAGAGCCGCGATACTCGAGCACGTAACCCTGTCCACCACCGGTGCCGATTTTTGCAATCACGGCAAGAATTATGTCCTTGGCGGTTACGCCTTCGCGAAGTGTGCCCTCAACGTTGATGGCCATGGTCTTGAACGGCTTGAGTGGCAACGTCTGAGTGGCTAGCACATGCTCAACTTCGGAGGTGCCGATACCCATCGCCAATGCGCCGAATGCTCCGTGAGTGGAAGTGTGTGAGTCACCGCAAACCACGGTGATGCCCGGCATGGTCAAACCAAGCTGCGGACCAACCACGTGAACGATTCCCTGATCGATGTCGCCGAGTGAGTGAATGCGAATGCCAAATTCTTCTGCGTTCTTGCGCAGCGCCATGATCTGAGTGCGACTAACCAGGTCGGCAATCGGCTGATCGATGTCCCAGGTTGGAGTGTTGTGGTCTTCGGTGGCGATGGTGAGATCCGGGCGACGAACCGGACGGCCAGCCTGACGCAATCCGTCGAAAGCCTGCGGGCTGGTTACCTCGTGCACGAGGTGAAGGTCGATGTAGAGCAGGTCGGGTGCGCCATCTTTACCCTTGGCGACCAAGTGGTCGTTCCAGACCTTTTCGGCCAGCGTAAGCGGCTGATTGCCCATGAATGCACCTCAATTAGCTTGAACCCCAAGTTTAACCGCAAAACAGGCTTAGGCTGGGGCTGATGAGCACTCAAAACCTACCCCTGCTCCAGCGCCGGACAGTGCGGATTCTGACCGCGGGTCAGATTTTCAGCGGTTTTGGGCTCGGTTCTACCCTGTCTATCGGCTCGCTGCTAGCCCAGGACCTCAGCGGCTCGACCGCCTGGGCCGGGGCCGCAGCCACCTTCTCCACCCTCGGGGCTGCCACCTGGGCAATCCCGCTATCTCGTGTGGCCTATGCCCGAGGACGCCGATTCAGCCTGGCACTCGGAGCGGCAATCGCCATCACCGGAGCCAGCCTGATCATCACGGCTACCGCCATCCGATTCTTTCCACTGCTGCTGCTCGCGCTCTTCCTGCTTGGTGCAGCCTCGGCCACCGGACTTCAGGCCCGATTTGCAGCCACCGACCTCCCTGCCCAAAAGTCACAGAGTCGCGACCTCTCGATTGTGGTCTGGGCCACAACCATCGGAGCCGTAATCGGTCCAAACCTGTTTGGCCCTGGTGAAATCATCGGCAACGCGGTTGGTCTACCGCACATGACCGGGCCGTTTCTGGTGACAATGACTGCGCAGTTCTTGGCGACAACTATTTTTTGGTTTGGGCTCAACCCTGACCCACTACTCACCGCAAAAACTCTCGGTGATGCCAAGGCACAAAAACCAAAGTTGTCATTCGGTTCAGCATTTGCCACTTTGAAAAAATATCCGCGCGCTGCCTACGCGGTAGTTTCAATTGCACTTTCACACATGGTCATGGTTTCAGTGATGTCGATGACGCCAGCGCACCTAAAAATGGAAGGCGCCACGCTAGTGGTAGTTGGTTTCACCATCAGCGTGCACATTGCAGGCATGTATGCATTCAGCCCAATCTTTGGAATCCTCGCCGACAAACTCGGCAAGATTCAAACCGTAATTCTCGGCCAACTTATTTACGTAGCTGCACTCAGCTTCGCCGGATTCGGAATGCACGATCACAACTTGGTTCTGCTCGGGCTATTTTTACTCGGACTCGGTTGGAGCGCGGCAACTGTTTCTGCATCCTCGCTGCTATCGGCATCACTTCCAGCCGATCAGAAAACCAACGTGCAGGGGCTAAGCGATTCGCTCATGAATCTAAGCGGAGCTTTTGGTGGAGCGGTTTCGGGCAGCATTATGGCGTTACTGATGTTTGTCGGACTAAACCTGGCAGCGCTAATTCCGGTTGCCATCATCCTCGGCTTAAGTGGAATCGCCCTGCTGCGCAAACAACAGGGCGATTCAGTCAGATAGTTTTACGCTTCTTGGCGCTCAACCGCTTTGCGACCGAGTAGGTACTGAGCCACGAAACCAATTACCAGAGCCAAGAACACTCCGATGTTTGAGAAGTACCAGGCCGAGTTGTCGCCGTTTAGGCCAAGCGCCGCGTAGAGGTAGCCTTCCCAGGTGGTGAAGGCAAGCGAGGTGTCTGGGCTAGCGATAAAGCCGTAGCCCACAAAGCTGGCTACCAACAGCACAGCCACGGCCACGCCATTTACCGAACCGTAACGACCCTTTGCGCTGTATAGCGCGGCTTCGTCGTAGCTCTTCTTGCGAAGGGCGAGGTCGGCGATGAAGATACCGGCCCAGGCAGCCATTGGCACACCGAGGATGTAAAGCCCAGCCTGGAACGGCCAGAAGAAGTCCGCTGCGATCCATACAAAGTAGATAGTTCCGAGAGTCATCAGAACGCCGTCGATAGCAGCAGCCTGCGGGCGCTTCAACTTCAAACCGAGAGTCAAAAGATTCAAACCTGATGAGTAGATGTCGAGAATTGCTCCACCGGCGAATCCGAGAAGTGCAAGCACGATGAACGGAATCAAGAACCAGGTAGGTAGCACAGCGGTAAGAGCACCGATTGGGTCGCCACCGATGTTTTCACTGATTTCTTTGTTTGACATCGCGAGAAGGAATCCGTAAATCACCAAGATCGCTGGCGCAATTGCTGCACCAAAAGTAGTCCAGCCAAAAATGCCCTTGCTCGATGCGGTGCGAGGCAGGTAACGAGAGTAATCAGCGCCACCGTTTACCCAACCGAGCCCGAATGAGGTCATGGCAAAAATGATTCCGGCAATCAGTGCCTCGGCGCCACCGGCAGGAGCTGATGCAACTGCAGCGAAGTCGATTGCGTGAGCAGAAAGTGCGATGAACACCACAGTCAATACGATTGACGCAAGTGTGATCCACTTTTGAATTCGCATGATGAACTTGAAACCGAAAACGCCTGAAGCGATAACGATTCCAACAATCACGATGAATGCACCAATCTTGATGCCATCGCCATTGCCCCAGCCAAGACGCTCAAACACTGTTGAAGTGGCAAGCACACCGAGCGAAACCAAAACGGTTTCCCATCCAACTAGCAACAGGTAAGAAACCAAGGTAGGGAGAGCGTTTCCGTTTACGCCGAAAGCTGCGCGAGACAAAACCAAAGTTGGAGCAGATCCGCGCTTACCGGCTAGAGCGATGATGCCCACCAGCGCGAAGGAGAACACGATTCCAACCAACCCGGCGATTACCGCCTGGCCGATAGAAAGGCCAAAGCCCAGAATCCAGGCTGCCATCGAGATGCCGAAGATTGACACATTTGATGCCGCCCAAGGCCAGAACTGGTCCTTTGGCTTGCCGTGACGCTCCGACTCCGGAATTACATTGAGTCCGTGCTGTTCTACTTCGAGGTTGTTAGCCACAACTGCTCCTAATAAGAGGCCCCAGCAGTTTCTGGGTTTCGCTTATAGGTTACCGAGTTCAGCGGTGGTCGGCCCGCATGCCCCACCCTTGCGGGTCACCGAGATCGCCGCGGCTTTGTTCGCTCTTGCGATTGCGTCATGCATATCCATACCGGTAGCCAAGGATGCTATGAGCGCCCCGGTGTGCACATCGCCGGCACCGGTGGTGTCGAGCGGGTTTTCCACCGCAAAGGTTGGAATCGTGGCAATTGGGTTTGCGTCTTCGAACAAGACCGCATCGCGCACGCCATTGCGTTGCAGGAACATCGCCTCTTCACCCTTACGAGGAGACAAAATTTCGTATTCCATTTCGTTAAGGGTAATCAGATAAGCCTTGTGACGAAGTGCATCGATAACGTCTTTGTCGATTGCCGAAACCATGGTCGAAGGATCAAAGAAAATATCCGCTATGTCTGCTTGGTCGCTCAATATCCACTGCTTCACCGCTTCGCGGCTGCCGGCATATGCGAGATCGTAACCTGAAATGTAAATCGCATCGGTTGGGCGAATCTCAACGTTCATGAGTTGATCCACGGTAACCAATGCCTCAGCCGCAGCGTAGGTAACGAAACTGCGCTCGCCATCTGGCTCCACCATTGTGAAGCAGTAACCGGTGTCGAGGTCGTCGATACGACGCCCGATGAAATCGATGTTCTCTCCGCGCATTGCGTCTTGCGCGATGTTGGCATATACCCCGGTACCAACCGTGCCCGCGTGCAATGCCTTCATACCCAAGCGAGTGGCAGCCGACTCCACGTTGAACGCGCCACCGCACATCACCAAAGACTCTTTCACCAACGCATCCGAACCACGAGCCGGAAGGTGATCCACATAGTTGATGATGTCGACAATCGTGCTGCCGAAAGAAACGAGTCGCTGGTATTTAGATGTCATCGGCATAATTCTGTCGTAGGTCATACAACTGCGCTGCCATAGTGGCGAACTCGAGGTTGTTTTGCTCCGAAACAAAATAGGCGGCCTCAACCTCGTCTTGCCCCCAGTGTCCACTGCTGGCCACCATGGCACTGGCAATAGCGGCAATGGTGTCGGAGTCGCCGCCCAGAGCAGCACCAAGCTGAGCAGCATTGATTGGGCGACCTTCGGCCAGGAGTGCCACAGCCAGAGCAGCCACTACCGATTCACGCGACTCCAGCGAAGTGCCGATATTGGTGTCGATGAACTCGAGCGCAGCCATCTTTCCGCCAAGTGCAGAAACGTGCTCCACCTCAAACAAAATGTTCTCCGGTAGTCCACTAAAAATGTTTTCGTTTGGCGAAGCACCCCAGCGTTCGGTCAAAACTTCGGCCGCGATAAAGCCAACCTCGAGCGACTCATTCCAAGGCAAGCCATCGATACCGGCAGAAATAATCGCAGCCACAATGACTGCTGCGAGATTCGCCTCAAGTGAATTGTGCGAGAGGCGATTGATCTCAAGTGTTTGATCCACAAGAGCATTGGCGCCCTTAGCCGGAAGAATTGGCACGGCACATCCCAGCACCGGAATTCGCATCGATGCGCCGTTAGTGGTGCCCGAAAGTGAAATGAGTTCCGGTGCAGTAGAACCGTGCACCTCCACTAGCGCAGCTTTGGTCGATGGACCGAGCAAATCCTGCGAACCGGTTGCAATCATTTCGCGCTCCCACTCGAGCATGCGCGAAGCAAAACTGCGCGGATCAAAACCACCGCGGTTTTCGATTAGGTTCTCGCCAAGAATCATCAGCTGGTGGGTGTCGTCGGTGATTGTGCCGCGAATGAGTCCTGGGCAAACTGGATTGTCGGCGGGAGCATCGGCAAAAATACCCTCTGCCTCCAGAAGCTCAATCGAACGCTCTCGCGAGAGCAACTGGGTGGGCATACCCATGGCATCGCCGATGGCAAACGCCAAAAGCACTTGCTCCACCCGTTCTGCTGACACGAAAAAAGACTAACCGCTTAAAGACAAATCGCTCCCGAGATAAATTCATCGAGAGCGAATTGGTGACCCCAGCGGGATTTGAACCCGCGCTACTGCCGTGAGAGGGCAGCGTCCTAGGCCGCTAAACGATGGGGCCGTTGCGACAACCTTGTAAATCTACCACAAGTGGCTATTGGGCTCCAGAGGGATTAGCCAACCACCGGCGAAGGCGCAAAGACCTCGAGCCCGTTATGAACTACCGAAACCTCAAGCGGCGAATAACCAATCTGCTCGCCGTCTGAAAACACCGGAGTCTTGCCGGAATCGATGCTCACGCTGGCAACCGGGACGATTTCCACCGATGGGTGCTCCACGTGAGTGCCGGTATAAACGTGCGGAAACACCTTGGTTAACTCAGCCTTGGTGATCTTGTGCACGATGAACAAATCCAACTTGCCGTCGTTAATCTTGGCCTCAGGAGTAACCAGCATTCCCCCGCCGTAACTCGGCACATTAGTTACGCTGCAGAGCATCGCCTGAGTCTCGTGATACTCGCCATCCACCACGAGCTTGTAGCGAATTGCCTTGAACTTGAGCAGCTCTCGATATAGCGCCACGCGATAACGCGAAGGTCCTTTTGGAAAACGCATCTTGTTAGCTCGGGCATTCACAATCGAATCCAAGCCAACCGCAACCGAACCAATGAAATAAAACTCGCCCTCGTTGGTGCGCCCCTTGCCAACATCGATACGACGAGGAATCGCTACGTGATCCAAAACAATTTGCGTGGCCCAAACCACATCGTCGATTGGTAGCCCCAAAGCGCGAGCCACATCGTTGCCGGTGCCGCAAGGAATGATGCCAAACTTCAGCCCGAATTCCATCGCTAGGTTCACACCGAGATGAGCCATGCCATCGCCACCGGCAACGATTATCGAATCAATCGTTCCGCCAGCAATGGCAATCTTGGCTCGGGCAGTTGCTTCTTCCATCGAGCGAGAAGTGAAATCTTGATACTCGATGCCGCGCTTATCCAACTCGGCCAGAATCACCGAGTGCTGCTCGCGACCATTACCGCGACCAGAAGTCGGGTTAACGATCAAGCCAACGGCCATAGCGATTACTTTCTTAATGAATAGGAATTGAAGGCAGCAACGATTGCTGAAAGTGAGATTAGCACCGCACCCAACACAAAAGACAGCACCGAGCCGGGCACCAAACCTAGAGCCAGCGGCAAGCCCAAAAGCCCCAGCCCAACTGCGATGTAGCGGTTACGCACCAGAGCCGACTTGAGCGCAGATCCCCTGGTCAACGACGAAAGCCAAACTGGCAAGTCCACAGACAACTTAGTCACATCCAAAACCCGCTTACCCAGCTGAGCCAAAACCTCATCGCGTCGATGCGGCAAAACCTCGGCGAAATACTTTTCTATCTCCAACTGCTCAGCCAGCCACTTCACGGCTCCATGTGCATCACCAGAGATGAGAACCACGTGCCTGCGCATCTTGCGCAACTGATAAACCAGTGCCCTACCAAAATCGCTCACTTCGTATTCCACCGAAAGCATTCCCAACAAAATCGCATCGCGAATTACAAAAATCACCGTGCGACCATCTTCGGATTCCTTATCGGCGAGCAGCAAATCATCCACACCAAGCGAAAGGTTGCGCGAGGTGAGCATTGCCGGGCCACCGATAAATACTGCCGCGCCATCAACTATCGCGGTCACACCCAATCCGGGTATCGCACGGAAATCCTTCGCCGACAAAGCACTTCCGCCAAGCCGCTCGGCATAGCCCACCACGGCTCGCCCAATCACGTGCTGCGATTCAGACTCAACTGCAGCCGCAATCGAAACCAGTTCGTTCGAGGTAACTTCAGCAATCGGCTTGACCAAAATAACTCGAGCGCGATCGCTAATCAAAGTTCCCGACTTCGAAAGCGCCACATAATCAAACGAATTGACGTATTCAAAATTCAAACGAGCATTTTCAGCAACCAGGTATTTTTCCGACTGAGTCATAAACGCTTGCCCGCTAGTCAACACCAAGAGCAGGCTCAACAGCACAGGAATTACAGAAACCCAAACGAACGAAATACTCTGACCATCGACGATGTCGAAAATACCGAAACCCAAAAACAACAATCCAAGCGCTGCAACGGCAACACGCCAAGCCAATAGCTGCTTGGCTAGCCGCTCCGGATTGCGCTTCACGAGATTGTCCACCGCTAAAGCATACGAGGGTAGTGTCTAAACCATGAAGATCACCAAGTACGAGCACGCAGCCCTGGTATTAGAACTCAACAACGAGAAGGTCATAGTCGACCCTGGCATGTATACCAAGACCATGCCGGAGCAAACCAATGTGAAAGCCATCGTGATCACCCACATCCACGACGACCACTGCTCCGAGCCGCAGCTCGACAAAATCGTCGCACTAAACCCAGGCATCAAGATTTACGGAACCGACGAAGTGTGCCGCCGCCTCACCGAATCACGCCCAAACTTTGAAACGGTTGCCGTGCACCACGGCGACCACTACAAAGAGGGCGACTTCACCATCGAGTTCTATGGCGACATGCACCTAGAAATTCACTCGAGCTGGCCAATGTGCCAAAACGTTGGCGTGATGCTCAACAACACGCTCTACTACCCAGGCGACAGCTACACCATCCCAGACGTAAAGGTGCCAATGCTCGCAGTGCCAAGCTCAGCCCCTTGGGCCAAACTCGGAATGATCATCGACTTCGTCAACGAAGTAAAGCCAACCCACGCTTTTGCCACCCACAACATCCACCTGAGCGCCGAAGGCCACCAAATGTATAACGGCCGAATCAAGATGATCACCGAGTCACACGGCGGCGCTTTCACTCACCTGGAACCGGGCGAATCCATCGAGGCTTAAAGCAAAAACCCCCGAAATTCGGGGGTTTTTGCAAATTTTGGCTGGGATACCAGGACTCGAACCTAGAACAAAGGAACCAGAAACCTTCGTGTTGCCAATTACACCATATCCCAATGGTTGCGCCCCTAGGAGGGCAACT
>JBEGPH010000038.1:0-8289 GCA_041181555.1 Actinomycetota bacterium
AAAGGCGAGAAGGCCTACTTCAAACTAGACAACGTCTCACTCACCGAATGGCGAAGCACCGGCTCGTCATACCAAGGCGGCAGTCAGGGCGTTAGCTTCAGAATCGCAAAGGGCGTTAGCTACCGCGTGGGCCAAAGCCGCGGAACCCTCGTCAAGAACCCAGAGGAACTGCAAATAGTTGACTCAGGAAGTGCAATTTTCACCGATAAGCGCATCGTCTTTGTTGGCGCCAAGTACAACCGTGAGTGGGACTTTAGCAAGATGGTCAACGTTGATGTTGGCACCAACGGCATCTACGTAAACATGGCGGTGTCTAACCGTCAGAAGAACTCTGGCTTGCGAGCTTCAAACGACACCGATATGACCCCAGGCATCCTTGCCGGCATCGTGATGGAAATTGGTGAGAGTGGAATACCTGCGGCAAAGAAGTATGCGCTTGATGTGTCGAAGCAGATGCGTGATGCACTTGCTATTGATTCAAAATCCGCGACCTAAGTAATTCGCGAAGCTCTGGATCGCAAACGTAAATAAAAGTGCCTTTAATACCCCGGGTCAGCAGTACGCGGTAAATGTTTAGCACCCACTGCAGAATATCTTCATCGGTGTAAACAATTCCGCGAGCGGCATTGTTTTCCCGGCCCTTAACGTCGTGGTAATTTTCGCGATTGAAAACGAATTGTTTGGTCTTTGGGTCGTAGCTGATGTCTTTTCCAATTATGACTCCGGCATAGTTGAGGTCATAGCCCTGAATAGTGTGGATGCTGCCGACCTCATCTTTAGATGTAGGAGAACTTACCCAATCCACCGCGGTTTGATTCCATTGCAGGTCCAAACCATCAAGACTTATATCTATCGCAGAGGGGTTCTTCTTAGAAGACCATGGCCAGGCAAAGCCGGCAAGTAAGCGAGAAAGCCCGTACTCAGAGTCCAGTTTCAATATGTCTTTGCGCATAACCGCGGCATCCTCATAAAAGCGAAGGTCATAGCCATTGAAAGCGGTTCGAGGCAAGGGATTTTCCGTGAAGAGTGACCGAACAAACTCTAAGTAATCTTTTCCGCCGGTGACGCGCATCTGCGATGTCAATCTGAAGAGTGACTTCGCGCTTGTTGCTTCATCTATTAAATTTTGAGTTGTCAGTAGTGGCAAGTCTGCCGGACGCACAGCCTGAGCGGTATCGAGAAGTAGAAGTTGAAGTCTGCTCTTCTTGTTGATCCAGTCCAGCTGAGTGATAGAAGGGTCGTCGGAGCCAAATAGCTTTATGTTCAGCTCGGTAAATTTGCGATTCTGCATAGCCGAAGACTGGTTGGCACGTTGCCCTAGACGATGCGCCTCGTCCACGATAAGCAAATCAAATTGATGACTCGACTCTGCGGCCTCGAAGGGAGTCATGACCATCGATTTATCAAGACCTGGAGTTTTGGCAAATACCGTTTGAAGGGTTTTTCGCAATGCTTGTTGCGGAACCACTAGACCAATACGAAGATCTCGAATGACTTCAGCGCTTTCTTCGGTGAATAAATCCGAGAATACTGATTCTTGTTCCACGAGTTCATCAGCGGACATTATGGCAATGTCCTTGAGCAATTTGACTAAGTAGATGGCGACAATTGTTTTACCTGTGCCTGGGTCACCCTGAATAATCAATTGGCCAGTTTTATGGTCTTTTACTTGCTCAATGATTCGCTCTGTTATCGCGGATACCACGACAGCTTGTTCAGTATTAAGAGATTTAAAGGGCGAGAATTTAAATAGATTGCTGTTGACTATTTCTTCTATCGGGCGCGAGAGTAGGCCATCTTTGACAAGAATGTCAAAGAGTTCCTTAAATGACTCCCGGTAAGAATCTCGTTCAAAATAGTTTGCCTCTGTAATTCCAGAGTTAGCATTTAGTACTCGGTGTGTGCCATCGGCAGCAAAGTATTTAATTAGTTGAGATTCAAGATCCAAACATGCAGACTTGTTAAATCTTGAGTTCAAAATTATTTGAACTCGCTTTAAGCCTTGCTTGCTACTTGATTTAAGGTGTTGTGTAAGACGAGAAGTAGCATTCAGTGTTTCGCCGACATAGATTTGGTCATCGCTACTGAGCGTATAGACCACTGGCCAGTCCACGCCTACCGGATCCGCTAATCCCCAATTATTAACCGCTGCCTGGTCAAATGGAAATTTCTCTATTTTAAAGTCGGTCATATTTGTCGCTTTTGCCACGGGCTTTATCAACCGGATATTTGGCTTTAGTCTTTTCGAGCTTTGAAAGGATTAGTTCCTCTGGGTCGAGTCGATACTTGTCGGCCAGTAGAAAACAGTAAGTAAGGACATCGGCTAATTCATCTCTAAGATCGTCCTGAGTTTTAGGATCGCCCCACTGGAAAACTTCCAGCAATTCAGCGGCTTCAATGGAGATGCTTTTTGCAAGATTTTCAGGGCTGTGAAATTGACCCCATTCGCGCTCGCTTACGAAGGCGCGAAGCGCAACCATGATTTCCCCATTTGTCATAAGGCAAGGCTACAAGTTCCATGGGACACTTCCAGTACCGTTGGCTTGTGCAAGAAAACCTAGCCCTTCATGTTGTTGCAGCAATCATTGTTCAGGGTTCACGAGTTCTGGCCTGCCGGCGGGCCAGCCATAAAGCCGCACCAGGCAAATGGGAATTTCCTGGGGGCAAAGTAGACCTTGGCGAGGGCTCTCATGATGCCTTGGTCCGGGAAATTAAAGAGGAGCTGGGTCTCGATTGCCAAGCAATCAGAACCTACGACATTTCGGACACTCCCGTCGGAAATCAAACAATTCGCCTGGAGACAGTAATCTGCAAAATCCCCCTAATTCCGTACCTTGCAAGCACAGACCATGACGGTTTTATTTGGCTTTTACCTGGGGAAATTTCAAGCCTTGATTGGGCAGAGCCGGACTTGCCTGCAGTGCAGCGGTTGAGCCTGCTCGGTGCCTTCGAATCGCTGCTGGAATAAGTGTCTCTAGGCTTGCGTACTCTTGTTTTAGGGGGATAAGTGATGGAACTGGAAGATGGTCTTTACGAGCGGCTTGTTGAAGTCGTAGATCTACAGTCACTTACCCAGGACAATTCCCAAATCGAGGATCTCGAAGACATCGGGGCTAAGAAGAGACTTGTCCTTCAGGCGCTTGAGAGAGCACTACGAAATCGAATTAGTAGTGCGGACAACGAACTTGACTTAGACGCGGCAATCTCTGACATTGCAAGTGCTCTCGAGGTGGATTTTTCGCGTTCCTCCGGGGGACTGCTTCAAGAACTCAAGTGGGTGTCTTCAAAACCTAACCTTGATAGGGATCGGCTAGATAATTTCAGGCCAATAACTCCAATAGGCCAACTTGCTCTTTTCACAAACTCTAAGGAAGAGCCTCGAATTGATTTAGAACTTGAGCGCGAATTAGCGACTGCTGATCGAGTAGAAATTCTTGTTTCATTTATTAAGTTATCGGGCCTTCGACTCCTCGAAGCCCAACTCCTAAAACTCCGTGACCGTGGTGTGCCTGTAAGGCTAATTACCACCACCTACATGGGAGCTACGGATAAAAAGGCTATCGATCGTTTAGTTAATGAACTGGGAGTTGAAGTTCGAATTGATCTTCTTCCTGTTTCAAATCGACTTCACGCAAAGGCATGGCTATTTCATCGAAACTCTGGTTTCTCAACGGCGTACATTGGCAGCTCGAATATGAGCTACTCCGCTCTTACTACAGGCTCGGAGTGGAACGTCCGACTCTCACAAATCAAGGCCCCAGAACTATTTGCAAAATTTGAAGCCTCTTTTGAAACCTATTGGGAATCAAATGATTACCGTCACTACTCGACAGCCGAGTTCGGTGAGGCACTTGAGGAAGCACTATCAAGACAGTCGAAGCAAAACTTACCGGATACTTTCTTGCTTCCCATGCTTGAAGTCACTGCAAGGCCTCACCAAATAAAAATGTTGGATGAACTAGAGGTAGCTCGTTCGGTCTTTGGATATTCAAGAAATCTAGTTGTCGCAGCAACCGGAACTGGCAAAACTGTTTTAGCAGCTTTGGACTACAAACGATTAATCAAAACTGGCCAACCTAGGCCAACACTTCTGTTCGTGGCTCACCGGCAAGAAATTCTTAAACAAGCAATGGCAACTTTTAGGCAAGTACTTGGCGATTCTTCGTTCGGCGAGTTATTAGTTGATGGTGCGCAGCCAAAAGAGTGGCGATTTGTATTTGCATCGATCCAGTCCCTAAAAAATAAAAAACTCGAAGAGTTTTCTTCCGAGCATTTCCAGCACCTTATTGTGGACGAGTTCCACCATGCTGAGGCACCCTCCTACAGTTCACTATTGCGAAAGCTAAATCCAGTCCAGGTCGTTGGGTTGACCGCAACGCCAGAGCGTACCGATGGAGTTGATCAAATATGGCAAGACGAATTCGGTGGTCGAATCGCCACAGAGCTTCGCCTTTGGGATGCCTTAGGCCAAGACTTGCTCGCACCGTTTCATTATTTTGGACTCGGAGAAGAACTGGATTACAGTCAGCTTCCTTGGGTTTCGGGAAGGTATGAAGCCAAATCGCTGAGCAATTTGATCACCACTAACTCATTTAGAAATAGAAAAGTACTTCGTGAGTTGAACAAAAAAGTTCCAGACTTATCAAAGATGAAAGCGCTTATCTTCTGTGTATCGGTTGAACACGCAAACCAGGTCGCTAGGGAATTTAGCGACTTAGGAGTGAAAACCAAAGCCGTCACAGGATCAACAGAAAATCGAAGTGGAATCATCCAAGACCTTAGGTCTGGGAACATTCAGGCAATCTCTACTGTGGATGTCTTTAATGAAGGTGTAGATATCCCAGAGGTAGACACCGTAGTCCTGCTTCGCCCAACCGAGAGCCCGGTCGTATTTCTTCAGCAAATCGGTAGAGGGCTCCGTCGCTCTCCAGGCAAGGACCAAGTCTTGATTCTTGACTTTATTGGGGCGCACAGAGCTGAGTACCGAATTGATACAAAATTTGCGGCATTGTCAGGAAAAACGCGGTCAGAAGTGATGCAAAACCTTGAACAAGGTTTCCCATACTTACCATCGGGCAGCGCTATTCAGCTCGATGATCTGGGCCGTGAATACGTATTGGCTCTTATGAAAAAGCAGATTGCTCCTAATTGGCAGAAGCTCGTCGAAGAAATTAGATCTGAGGGGCTGGGGAGCCTTCAAGAGTTCCTCGCTGCTAGCAGAAGGGATCTTTTTGAGATATACAAAGGCCCTGGTAAGAATTGGTTTAAAGCTGCATCTGAGGCTGGCTTAGTCGAAATAGCCATAACTCAAAAAGATGAGGCTCTGCTAAAAACTATTCCTAGACTTCTTCACATCGATGACAACGAGCGTCTCCTAGGTTTTACAAAACTTGTTTCGAATGATCGAGCCGGATGGAAGGATATGTCCGATTCTGAAAAACGTCTCGCAAGTATGTTCTTCTGGAACCTATTCGATGACGGGAAGAAGCCATGGGATGGAGTTGAGTGGGATTCAATTGACGACGCTTTGGCTGAAATACGAAATTCCAAGGCATTTAGGTGGGAACTTGAAAATCTTTTTGATGCCCTAAAGGCTCGTATCAAAATCAGTGCTCTTCCGTTCAGTCTTGTTTCGGGTGAACACCCGTTCCTATTACACGCAACTTATTCGAGGGCTGAGCTTCTTGGAGGCTTGGGCTATGCAAAACTTCCTGGAAGTTCCATCTTCGAAAGTGGTCCACGTAGAACTGTAAAGGGTGCTGTGACAGGCGTGTATTTCATTCCTGAGGCAAAGCTGGACTTGTTCTTCATTAACCTTCAAAAGAGCGATTCAATTTCGGATTCAATCAGGTATCACGACTATGCAATATCACCGACGCTATTCCACTGGGATTCCCAGAGCGCCACAAGCGTTGAGTCTGAAACCGGACAGCGTTACATTACCCAGCGAGATTCAGGAAGAGATGTTCTACTTGCTGTTCGCGAGAAAGCCACTGGCAGTAACGGCACAGTTCACTTCAAGCTCTTTGGCACAGCTGACTACTTGAAGCACCAAGGCTCAAAGCCGATTTCTATTTGGTGGCAACTTCGAGCACCTATTGACCCAGATGCATTTGAGATGGCCGCAGCGGCAAAAGTTGGTTAGCCAAAAAGCTCAGGCAAAGTAGCCTCGTGAGCACCACGCAGATCATTCAGCTGCCAGGTGGCAACATCCTGAATCTCTAGCTCGCCAGAGTTATCGGTGACACCAATGCGCAACACCGGAATACCGCGCGCCTCGCATAGACCAACAAACTTCACGTCATCTTCACGACCAACCGATACCAACACGCGACCAGTTGACTCTGAGAACAGAGCACAGGTGCGATCAACGCCATCGCGCTGCTGGATTTCGTCAAGCCAGATGCGGGCACCCATGTTGAAACGAAGCACGCTCTCAACTACTGCCTGAGCCAAACCGGCCTCTGATAGGTCGTGAGCTGAGGCCAATAGGCCCTGCTCGCTGGCTGCATTTAGTGCCTCGGCCAACTGCTTCTCAAAAGCAAGATCAACCACTGGTGGGCGGCCACCCAGGTGACCGTGAACAACTTCTGACCAAACCGAACCATCGAGTTCGTCTTTGGTGGTGCCAAGTAGGTAGATGTTGTGACCGGCGTCTTGCCATCCGCTAGGAATGCGGCGAGCAACATCGTCAATCACACCAAGCACACCAACCACTGGGGTTGGGTGAATGGCTACGTCACCAGTTTGGTTGTAGAAAGAAACGTTTCCACCCGTAACTGGAATGCCAAGTTCCAAACAGCCATCGGCAAGACCGGCAGTTGCCTGCTTGAACTGCCACATTACCTCTGGGTTTTCTGGTGAACCAAAGTTCAGACAGTTGGTAACTGCAACCGGAGTTGCACCCGATACTGCAACGTTGCGGTAAGCCTCGGCAAGGGCAAGACGTGCACCCTGATATGGGTCAAGGTAGCAGTAGCGACCATTGGCATCTGTTGCCAGTGAAATACCAAGACCGGTTTCTTCGCTAACGCGAATCATGCCCGAGTCATCAGGTTGTGCCAGTGCGGTGTTTCCGCCGACGTATCGGTCGTACTGGTCTGTGATGTATTGCTTGCTGGCCTGGTTAGGTGAAGAAACAATCTGCACCAACTGCGCAGCCAACTCGCTGGCGTTGTCGTTCTGGCGGAACAAGCCGCGAGCGTGAACGCTGTCGTTGTTTAGTGCATCTTGGTATGAAGGGAACGCAACTGGGCGCTCGTAAACCGGGCCGTCGTGTGCAACGGTGCGCGGTGGAACGTTCACGATTTCTTCGTGACCCCAGTTGATGTAAAGACGATCTTCGGCAATTACTTCACCGATGACAGAGAATTCAACTTCCCACTTATCAACGATTGCCTTGAACTTCTTGAAGTCCTTCTTTGGCACGATGCCCATCATGCGCTCTTGTGACTCTGACATCAGAATTTCTTCTGGAGTTAGTGACTCGTCGCGCTTTAGAACATCTTGCAACTGCACGCGCATACCTGCGCCACCGTTTGAGGCAAGCTCTGATGTTGCACAAGAAATTCCTGCACCACCAAGGTCTTGAATACCGGCAACAACCTGCGCTGCATAAAGTTCAAGACAGCACTCGATCAAAACCTTCTCGGCAAATGGGTCACCAACCTGAACGGCTGGGCGCTTTGCAGGACCGGTGCTGTCGAAAGTTTCAGACGCAAGCACGCTTACCCCACCAATGCCATCGGCACCAGTGCGGGCACCAAAAAGAATTACTAGGTCGCCAGGGTTTGATGCCTTGGCCAGCTTTAGGTCTTCGTGACGAAGTGCACCAACGCTTAGTGCGTTAACCAGCGGGTTGCCCTGGTAGACCTTGTCGAACACGGTCTCGCCACCAATGTTTGGCAGGCCAAGGCAGTTGCCGTAGAAAGAGATTCCGTCAACGACGCCGTGTACCACGCGAGCGGTATCGGGGTTAGATGGTTCACCAAAACGAAGCTGGTCCATCACTGCGATAGGGCGGGCGCCCATGGTGAGGATGTCGCGAACGATACCGCCAACACCGGTTGCTGCACCCTGGAAAGGCTCAATGTATGAAGGGTGGTTGTGTGACTCAACCTTGAAGGTCACGGCCCAGCCCTCGCCGATGTCTACAACACCAGCGTTCTCGCCCATACCAACCATTAGGTTCTTGTTCATTTCTGGAGTTACCTTTTCGCCAAACTGACGAAGGTAAATCTTTGATGACTTGTATGAACAGTGCTCTGACCACATAACTGAGTACATGGC
>JBEGPH010000039.1:0-8211 GCA_041181555.1 Actinomycetota bacterium
TATGACGGACCACCATTTGCCAATGGCCTGCCGCACTACGGACACCTGCTAACCGGTTACGTAAAGGACATGGTCCCTCGATTCAAGACCATGCAGGGATTCAAGGTTGAACGCCGCTTTGGCTGGGACACCCACGGTCTACCGGCTGAAGTGGAGGCAGAGCGTCAACTTCAGATCTCGGGTCGCCCTGAGATCGAGAAGTACGGTATCGATAAGTTCAACGACTACTGTCGTTCATCTGTACTGCGCTACACCGAGCAGTGGCGCGAATACGTTACCCGTCAGGCTCGCTGGGTTGATTTTGACAATGACTATAAGACTCTGGACACCCCATTTACCGAGAGCGTGCTCTGGGCATTCAAGCAGCTGCACAACAAGGGCCTGATTTACGAGGGATTCAAGGTGCTGGCTTATTGCTGGCGCTGTGAGACCCCGCTGTCGAACCACGAACTTCGCATGGACGACGAGGTTTACAAAACCCGTCAAGATCAAACTCTTACCGTAACCTTCCCGATTTCCGCAGGGCAGAAGTACGCCGGAGTAAACCTACTGGCTTGGACGACAACCCCTTGGACACTGCCGACTAACTTCGCGCTCGCGGTGAACCCGAATATTGAATACGCACTCGTGGTTGCCGCAGATGGTGTCAAATACCTAATTGCAAAGTCACTGGCTGGGGGTTATGCCAAGGAATTCGGCTACGAGAGTGCCGACGAAATCAAGATTGAAGAAACTGTGCTCGGCACCGAGCTTGCGGGGATTCGCTACGAGCGACTCTTTGATTACTACGCAGATGCCACAAAGTTTGACGTGGCCAATGCATGGCAGGTTTTGGTTGCCGAATACGTGACCGCCGAAGACGGCACCGGCATTGTTCACCAGGCACCGGCATACGGTGAAGACGACCAAAATGTTTGCAACGCGGCAAACATCCCAACTTACATTTCCGTCAATGAGCGCGGACAATTCAACAGCATCGTTACCGACTTTGAAGGTCAGCACGTTTTCGATGCCAACAAACCAATCTCGCAGCACCTCAAGGAAGCCGGAAGAGTTTTCCGTCAGGCTTCCTACGAACACCCTTACCCGCACTGCTATCGCTGCAAGAATCCGCTGATTTATAAGGCAGTGTCATCTTGGTTTGTTGAGACCACGAAGCTGCGCGAGCGCATGCTAGAACTCAACCAGCAGATCGACTGGACTCCGGAACACACCAAAGAAGGCTCATTCGGCAAGTGGCTCGACAACGTGCGCGACTGGGCAATTTCGCGAAACCGATTCTGGGGTGCTCCGATTCCTGTTTGGAAGTCAGATGACCCAAACTATCCACGCATTGATGTTTATGGATCGCTCGAAGAACTCGAGCGCGACTTTGGTGTGCGTCCTAGTGATTTTCACCGTCCGGTAATCGATCAACTTACCCGACCTAACCCAGATGACCCAACCGGTAAGTCGACAATGCGTCGCGTGCCAGAGGTGCTCGACTGCTGGTTTGAATCGGGCTCGATGCCATTTGCGCAGGTGCACTATCCATTTGAAAATCAAGAATGGTTCGACACTCACAACCCTGGCGACTTCATTGTTGAGTATGTTGGGCAAACCCGCGGTTGGTTCTACACACTTCACGTTTTGTCTACCGCACTGTTTGACAGACCAGCCTTCAAGTCTGCCGTTTCGCACGGAATCATTCTTGGCAACGACGGGCAAAAAATGTCTAAGTCGTTGCGTAACTATCCAGATGTAAACGAAGTTTTTGATCGCGACGGTTCAGACGCTATGCGTTGGTTCTTATTGGCTTCACCAATTCTTCGCGGTGGAAACCTAAGCGTCACTGAGCAGGGCATTCGCGAAGGTATGCGCCAATTTGTGCTTCCACTTTGGAATACCTATTACTTCTTCACTCTTTACGCGAACGCGAGTAAGTACGAAGCCAAAATTTCATTTGGTTCTACCGACGTGCTCGACCGCTATCTTCTGTCTAAGACTCGAATCTTGATCGAAGAGGTTGAATCAGACATGAACAAGTTTGATTCCTATTCGGCAACCAACCGCTTACGCGACTTCGCCGATGTACTTACCAACTGGTACGTGCGTCGCTCACGCGATCGTTTTTGGGTAGGCGACGAACAAGCATTTGACACTCTCTATACAGTGCTAGAAATCCTCAGTCGCGTGGCTGCACCGCTAGCTCCGATGGTTACCGAGCAGGTTTGGCGCGGGCTCACCGGTGGTCGCAGCGTACACCTGGAAAACTGGCCGGATGCATCGCTCGTGCCTGCCGACCGCGATTTGGTTGCAGCCATGGACGAAGTCCGATCGATCAGTTCGGTGGCACTAAGTCTTCGCAAGGTAAACGGGTTAAGAGTGCGCCTGCCACTTGCCGCCCTCACCGTTGTCACTAAAAATGTGAGCGCATTAAATGACTTTGCTGATTTGATCGCAGACGAACTTAACGTTAAGCAAATCAAACTGGTTGAACTTTCGATGGAATCCACCGCAGAGTTTGGCGTGATTAAGCGATTGAGCGTTAACGCTCGCG
Source organism: Actinomycetota bacterium (assembly GCA_041181555.1). GTDB lineage: Bacteria > Actinomycetota > Actinomycetes > Actinomycetales > Microbacteriaceae > Rhodoluna. The sequence continues at coordinate 2,540 of JBEGPH010000039.1, forward strand.
CTGCTGGTCCAAGAATTGGAAAGACCGTGCAGGCCGTAATTCAGGCTGCAAAAGCCGGCGACTGGTCGGAAAACAATGGAGTGGTTATCGCCGGTGGCGTAGAACTCATCGAGGGGGAGTACGAGCTCGACCTAGTAGCCAATCTCGCCGAGGGCATCGACGCAGCGAGCGAAAAAGTTGAGTACATCGGAATTCTGCCGAGTGGCGGGTTTGTGATTCTTGATGGCAAGGTAACCCCGGCATTAGCAGCGGAAGGTTTGGCCCGCGATGTTATTCGTGCAGTGCAGCAGACTCGTAAAGACGCCGACCTTGATGTGAGTGATCGAATTAGTTTGAAGGTGATTGCATCAGCAGACGTCATCGAGGCAGTAAACAATCACGCTGAACTAATCAAGGGTGAGACGCTAAGTCTTGACCTGAATGCCGAAATTGGTGATGCAACCGGTGGAATAGAGGTTGGCGAGAATCAACTGGTAGCAGTGGCGGTGGCAAAGCATTGAGCGAAGCGACCTACTGGGCTGCAAAAGCTGATGAGGTCATGGAAGCGCTATTAACTCGCATTCCTGAAAACAAACTTCGCCCGCGGTTGGAACCAACTGCTCGAGCCGTAGAGCTATTGGGTGATCCACAAAAGTCATATCGCGTAATTCACGTCACTGGTACAAATGGGAAGACCAGCACCACCAGATTTATTGAACGCATTCTCCGCGAGTTCGGATTGCGAACCGGAAGATTCACTAGCCCGCACCTGGTGAGACTAAATGAGCGTATGTCGATTGAAGGCGAGCCGGTTTCCGACCAGGCACTTGCCGAGGTTTGGGCCGATACCGAGCCGCTGCTTGCCATAGTTGATGCCGAACTTGAGGCCGCCGGCGAGACTAAATTGACTTTCTTTGAGGCGCTTGCAGCACTTGGCTTTGCAGTATTCGCCGATGCCCCTGTGGATGTTTTGGTGCTCGAAGTTGGTATGGGTGGTCAATGGGACTCCACAAACGTTGCTGACGGCGACGTTGCGGTATTCACCCCAATCTCTATCGATCACGCAGAACGCCTTGGTTCCACGATTCAGGAAATCGCAAAGACCAAGTCAGGGATTATCAAGCCCGGAGCCATTGTGCTGAGTAGCGCCCAAACTACGGTGGCACAGTCTGTACTTCGTGAGAAAGCAGAGGAAATCGGGGAGAGCTTTGCGGTTTACGGCAAAGACTTCGAAGTCTTCAATATCGTCAAAGAAAAAGCAGGTCAACGTTTTTCTGTTCGTACTCTCGCCGGTGAGTATCACGACCTTTTCATTCCGCTGCATGGCGAATATCAAGTAGAAAATGCGGCACTGGCAATTTGTGCAGCTGAAGCATTTGTCGGTGGAGGAACCCAGCGTATTTCGGAAGATGTTCTTCGCGTAGCACTTGCCGACTTCAGTTCGCCCGGCCGTCTTCAGATTATTTCTCGCGATCCGCTGACTATTTTGGATGCCGCTCACAACCCAGATGGTGCTCGTTCACTTGCCCGAGCTTTGCGTGACAGCTTCGATTCACCAAGAACTATCGCTGTGCTTTCAATTCTTGAAGATAAAGACGCGCGCGGATTCTTTGAAGAGTTACGTCAGGCGCCTGTGGACCACGTGATCGTGACTAAATCCACGTCTCCACGCGCTATGGATATTGCAAACCTGACGAATCTTGCGCGCGAGTATTTCACGAACGTGACCAATGCCCCGACTGTGTTTTCGGCCATGGAGGCCGCCAAGAAAATCGTGGCAAAAGATGGCGCCATTGTGGTGGCCGGTTCAATCACTCTGGTTGGCGATGCGCTAAAGAATTTGCAAGAAGAAGACTATGGAGACGAAGAAAATGAAGAGTAGATCAGTAAAGAGAATGCTCGGGTCAATCCTGTTGGCATTTGAAGCATTCATTGCCTTCTTCGCCACTTTGGTTGCCTTTGGGTTGAAGGCGGCCGACGGACCAGTGGTTTGGGGCGTCGGTCTTACTCTTTCGTTTCTTCTAATCCTCACTCCAGGTGTGCTCGGCAGAAAATACAGCTACCAGTGGGGATGGTTGCTCCAATTGGCGCTTATTGCCCTCGGTTTCTGGGTTGTCGCAATGTTTTACATCGGGGTGCTCTGTGCCTGCTTGTGGGCCTGGGGCATGATTGCCGGCGGCACAATCGATAAGGCACGTGCGGCCTTTGAAGCCACCGGTATGGGGCAAACTGGACTAGAAGAGAAATAGGAAGCTAAATGACTGAACAGACCCTAGTACTGCTAAAGCCAGACGCTGTTAAGCGCAACCTAATCGGTGAAATTATTTCTCGCATCGAAGCCAAGGGCTACGTGATCGTCGATGTAAAGAAGTTCACACCAGAAGCCAACCTCCTTGCGGCTCACTATGCCGAACACGAGGGAAAGCCGTTTTACCAGCCGCTAGTTGAATTCATGATGAGCGGTGATGTTGTAGCCCTAAAGGTTGAAGGTCATCGAGTTATCGAAGGCTTCCGTTCACTTGCTGGAGCAACTGATCCAACCGTCGCAGCGCCGGGCACTATCCGAGGCGATCTCGGACGCGACTGGGGTTTGAAGGTTCAGCAGAATTTAGTTCACGGTTCTGATTCAGTTGAATCGGCCGAGCGAGAACTCAGCCTCTGGTTCTAATTAGGCAGTCAAACCAAAAAACTGCAACCACAGATTCCAGAAGTGAATCGCAATTGTCACGGCAATAATCAAAACGTTAACTAGCGAAATCAACCACGCGTAGTCATACGCTCTCACAAAAAATCCGACGGTTCTCACCGGAACCGGGATGTAACCTTCACGCGTTCCGTGGGCCAGTAGCTGCCAGAAAAGTGGAATAGACGCTGCCCAGGCAACCATGCAGTATGGGCAAAGAGCGCCAATGTCGAATACCGCAACCGTGAATAGCCAGGTCACGAAAGCATAGCCGAGTAGGTGTCCGACAAAAAATATGCGCCAGAACCACGCGGCGAATTTTGCGCCAGCCAAAATAGCAAACCCGATGAAAAACGGAGCCATGTATGCGGCGAGCCCGATTAGAGGATTTGGAAAGCCCAGCAATTTTGCTTCTGGGCTAAGCATGACTGACTTGCAGGAAATGAAGGTTGCTACGTCGCAGCTGAGGGTGGCATTTGGATCGGCCGCCACGTGAAAACGTTCAAGTGTGAGCAGGAAAGAGGCGATCCAGCCGATGGCGCCGGCGACAATTAGAAACCAGGCGAGCCCCCTCGAGGCCTCGATTGGTGCCGATTTTGCAGTGTTTTGTTCGCTCACAGGGCAAGTCTAAGCGTGTTCCACCCTGTCTTTATCTGGGTATGCCTGTCATAATGGTCAGTAGTTGCTCAGGCCACACCCAGAGCGACGAAGGTTTTCGAGTATTCAGTGCAATACCGAGCAAGTCCCATCGGGCATCGGTTGACCCAGTTCTAGGGCCACGTAAGTAATAACTCGTGAGGTTTTGTTAGTTGCAAAAGTAACTAACGCGGATTTTATGGCTTTGAGCCTGGTGAGTGTGGCCCAGTCAAAGCAGCTTGGAGTGCACCAGAAATGGTGGAAAAAGAAAACTTAGAAACAACCGCAGCAAAAAAGAAACCTGCTGCCAAAAAAGTAGCCGCTGAAAAGAAGCCGGCTACCGAGAAGAAGCCTGCAGTTAAGAAGCCGGCTGCGAAAAAAGTAGAAAAAGCCGAGAAGCCTGAAGCAGCTGAAAAGAAGCCCGCGGCTAAGAAAGCTCCAGCAAAGAAAAAATCAGAAGCGGTTGAAAAGCCAGTAGTCACTCCGGTTGCCGCAACCTCGATGTTGTTTATGGCTCCGGATCTTCCTACGCCGGTCATCGACAAAAAACGCGGTCGTCCGGTTGATGAAAAAAAGCAAAGCAACAAACAATCTGCAAGTAACGAAGAGAGCCACGTTCGCCGTCGCACACGTCGCCGCGAAGGAGAAGTCGCCGACGTCACCGACCTACCACCAAACGCGGTGGTAAAAGTCCGTGCCCCACGTGAAATCAAAGAGAACAATGAGCCACAGCGTGTTAAGGGCTCAACACGTCTAGAAGCCAAGAAGCAACGCCGACGCGATGGTCGCGATGCTGGCCGTCGTCGCAGCACAATTACCGAATCGGAATTTTTAGCTCGCCGCGAGGCCGTTGACCGTAGCATGATTGTCCGCTCTAAAGATGGCAAGATTCAGCTCGGGGTGCTCGAAGACAAGGTTTTGGTTGAGCACTACGTGGCAAAGGCTTCCGAGGCTTCGCTCATCGGAAACGTTTACCTAGGTAAAGTTCAAAACGTTTTGCCTTCAATGGAAGCAGCCTTCGTTGATGTGGGCCGCGGACGTAATGCGGTTTTGTACTCGGGCGAAGTTGACTGGGAGCTTGCGGAGACTGGCAACCAGCCACGTCGCATCGAGTTGGCTCTCAAGTCTGGCGATCAGGTTTTGGTGCAGGTCACCAAGGACCCGGTTGGTCAGAAGGGTGCCCGTCTTACCAGCCAGGTATCGCTACCGGGCCGCTACTTGGTTTACGTTCCAAATGGATCAATGAATGGCATTTCTCGCAAGCTGCCTGAGACAGAGCGCGTGCGTCTAAAGAAAATCTTGAAAGAGATTTTGCCTGAAGATGCTGGTGTGATTGTGCGCACCGCAGCAGAAGGTGCAACTGAAGAGCAGCTGACTCTCGACGTTCAGCGACTTCAGCAGCAGTGGGAAGACATTCAAAAGAAGGTCGCCACTGGAAACGCTCCGGCGCTTCTTCACAGCGAACCTGATCTGCTAGTCAAAATTGTTCGCGATGTTTTCAACGAAGACTTCCAGCGAATGATCATTAGCGGCGACGACGCCTACTCCGTTATCACTGAATACCTTCAGGTGGTTGCACCTGATCTAATCGAACGTGTTTCGATGTATCAGGGTGAAAAAGATATTTTTGACGAGTACCGCATTGGTGAACAAATCGCAAAGGCGCTCGACCGCAAGGTATACCTACCGAGTGGTGGATCGCTAGTTATCGATCGCACCGAAGCGATGACTGTCGTCGACGTAAACACCGGAAAGTTTGTCGGTTCAGGTGGAAACCTCGAAGAGACAGTTACCAAGAACAACCTCGAAGCGGCTGAAGAAATTGTTCGTCAGCTGCGCCTTCGCGATATCGGTGGAATTATCGTTATCGACTTCATCGACATGGTTCTCGAGTCAAACCGCGACTTGGTTCAGCGTCGACTAATTGAATGCCTGTCACGCGATCGCACCAAGCACCAGGTTGCTGAAGTTACCTCGCTCGGATTAGTTCAGATGACTCGTAAAAAGCTCGGCATCGGACTCCTCGAGGCGTTCTCCGAGCCTTGTGAGGCCTGTGCATCTCGCGGTGTCATCGTGCACCACGAGCCGATTATGCGATCGAAGAATCACCACCCTATGGAAGACAACACCGGTAGTGGAAGTGGTTCAAACAAGAACAACAAGAAGAAGCAGAAGAATTCCGATAACAAGCAGGAAAAGAAGCAGGAAGTCGCCAAGATCGTTTCGCCAGAGCAGGCTCAGCAGCTCGGCAGCGTAATAACCGCGATTGCCGCCTCCACCGTTGCAGCTCACGAGGCAGCCGGTGAAGAGAGCCCAATCCCGCTTCCTGCGGTAAAACTCGACGAAAATCAGGCCGAAACCAGCTCAGAAACAG
>JBEGPH010000040.1:0-7476 GCA_041181555.1 Actinomycetota bacterium
TGCAAACCAGGGTGCAATTCTCACTCCGCCATGGCAGTTGCTTTTGGTAATTGCAGTGCTCGGACTGTTCGACGCATTCGCTGGATTCGCAGCCGCAGTGACATTCATCATCGGCACAGTAATCGCTGCCGGTCATTGGCCGGCAATTAGCGAAGCCCGTTTGCTAATGGGAATTGTCGTAGTTGCAATCGGACCGGCACTTCTATCTACTGCGTTCCGCACAATTCGTAAAGCCGCCGCTTTCAATATGAGTGCCTGGTGGGAGCGCATAACCGACCTCGCAGTTGTTCCATTCATGGCAGGTTGGTCTACCTCTGCAATGATTTCAACTCTGCCTGCACTTGCTGGATTAACACTTCCGGTTGCTAACCACGTGAACGACTTTGCCTTGGCAATCGCACTTGCAGCATTTGTGCGCGTACTGATTGAGGAATTCGCCGCACGTTATTACCCAGCGCGTTTGAACTCGATTAACCCAGATGAAATTCCTGATCCGCCATTCGCTCAAAAGGTAATCGCACTGGCAATCAAGTTTGCAATTTGGGTCTTTATCTCAACTGCATTGATGGGTCCTAGCTGGCAAATCTGGGTTGGTTCGGCACTGTTCCTATTGCCGGCCGTGCTCGGCTGGTTCGCCGATCGCTTCCCGAACAGCCCGACCCTGTGGCGCTTCCTGCCATCCGGTTTGCCTGGCTTGGCGCTGAGCCTCTTGGTGGCAACTCTCACCACCTCGCTGGTTGGTGCTTGGTTGGGAGCAACTCCTGAGCTTGCCCAGTGGTCATTCGTGATTCTGCCGATGCCGCTTTTGGCCATCAGCACCCTGGGCCTATTTGGCCGCCACGGCGGAGAACGCTATGACGACAAGCCGGTAAAGCAGTCGGTTTGGGTCTACCGAATCGGTGGCGTGGTCATGCTGATCGTGACCCTAAAGCTGGCCGGGGTAATTTAGCCCTCGACTGGAATAATCCTGTCAAGATGGGGTTTACTTAACCCATGAGCAACGAAATCAAATTCGGCTTGGACACCTTCGGCGACAGCAGTGTCGACGAGAGCGGCAAGCCACAATCCGACGCCGAGACCATTCGCAACATTGTCGATCAAGCCAAGCTTGCCGACCAACTCGGCCTCTACGGCATCAACATCGGTGAACACCACCGCGAAGACTTTGCAGTTTCTGCACCAGACACCGTTCTTGCCGGTATCGCAACCGTAACTAAGAACATCATTCTCGGCACTGGCGTAACCGTGCTTTCGAGCGAAGATCCAATTCGTGTTTATCAGCGCTTCGCAACTATCGACGCACTTTCAAACGGCCGTGCAGAAATCACTGCCGGTCGTGGATCATTTACCGAGAGCTTTCCGCTGTTCGGTTACAACCTCGGCGACTACCACGCACTGTTCGAAGAAAAACTCGAGCTGCTGGTTGAACTTCTAAAAGAAAAACCAGTCACACACAACGGTCGTTTCACTCCAACTCTTCACAATCAAATTGTTTATCCGCGCTCACACAGCGGAGGCATTCCACTTCGCGTTGGTGTTGGCGGATCGCCAGAGTCAGTGGTACGTGCAGCAAAGCACGGAGCAGCACTTGCACTTGCCATCATCGGCGGCGACCCAGCACGATTCGCTCCGTTTGCACAGTTGTATCGCAATCAACTCAAAGAGTTTGGTAAAGAGCAACTTCCGGTTTCGATTCACTCTCCTGGTTACATTGCTCCAACCGATGAAGAGGCATACGAAGAGTTCTGGCCTTACTACCAGGGATCATTCGGGCGCATCGGTCGCGAACGAGGTTGGGGTGAAGCCACTCACGGTCACTTCATGAGTGAGGCACTGCACGGTTCGATGTATGTTGGTTCACCAGAAACGGTTGCAAAGAAAATTGCATACGCAATCGAATCAATCGGTGCACAACGCTTCGACCTCAAATACTCAAACGGACCAATTCCGCAAAGCAGATTACTTCGCAACATCGAGCTTTATGCCACCGAGGTTGTGCCACGAGTAAAGAAGTTGCTCGCCGCCAAATAGTCGGAATAGCCGGCAGACAATGTCGGTTAGAAACGTTGTGCCCAATAACCGCCTGCAAACCGCTTTAGCTCGCCGCTTTGTGCGCCTGCTATCCGGCTCGGAAACCGGAAAGCCGCCGTGGCTGGGGGCCGTGGCCGAGGGCGATGAAGCTGGGCTTTATCTACCAAACCAAGCACCTTGGATTGTGCATGCCGACTTCGCCACCCTAGTCGGTGGCATCCGTGCGCTACTCATGCAGGCACTTCACCCTGGCTCACTCACCGGAGTGCGGCAACACTCGCGCTACGAGCAAGATCCACTCGGACGCCTTGCCGGCACGATTCGCTGGCTCACCGTGACAACCTTTGGCCCGACCGCATCTAACCAGGCCGAAGCGAATCGCGTAAACAGATTGCACACTCGCGTAAAAGGCGAATACCAAACCGCCGGTGGAGAACGTAAAAACTACCAGGCTGCCGACAAAGACTTACTGCTATGGGTGCACGTGGCATTTATGGATTCGTTCTTGCGAGCGCATCAGAACTACTCGAAGCGACCAATCCCTGGTGGTGCAGATGAGTACATTCGCCTCTGGGCAGAATCGGTAAAACCGCTCGGACTCGCAACTGCACCACTCACCGAAGCAGAACTGCTAGCGACTCTCAAACATTTCGACGAACAACTGGTTGTCAATGAAGATACTCGCGAGGTTTTCAAGTGGCTCAAGAACCCTCCGCTACCGACTCTCGCAAAACCGTTTTATCGACTTTTCTTTTTTGCTGCTCTTGCAACTTTGCCGCAGAACTATCGCGACATGATTGGCGAAAAAGCATTGCCACTGTGGTTTGTGAAATCACAGACCACCAACATCCTGCGGTTTATGCGAATCGCCATTGGTAGCGAGTCACCGATCGAAGACGCAGCGATTGCCCGCTTGCGCAGAGTTGGAGCCTGGCAGTAAGTTTTTGCCATGGCAGAAAAAGTTCAAGGACCAAAAAGCTACTTTCCTTCTATCGAGAAGAAGTACGGCAAGCCAATCGACCATTGGATGAAAATCCTAAAGAAGCACAAGACCAAGACCCACATGGAAATGGTTGGAGTGCTCAAGACCGAACACGAAATGGGTCACGGTCACGCAAACGCAATCGTTCACGTTTTTAGAAGCGAAAACGGTCTCTAGAGAGCAGCTTCGATAGCCGCGATGACCTTTGGGTCATCCGGCTTGGTGGTTGGGCGGAAACGCTGAATCTTGCCATCCTTGCCCACTAAGAACTTCTCAAAGTTCCACATGATTGGCCCAGCCAGACCCATGCCGTCTTTGGTCTTCACCAGAGTCTTGTAAAGCTCATGGCGGTTGCGACCGTTGACCATGATTTTCTCGGTCATCGGGAAGGTGACTCCCCAGGTGGTTGAGCAGTATTCGGCAACGGCTTCGTTTGAGGCGAGCTCCTGCTTGAACTGGTCGGTAGGCAAACCCACCACGGTAAAGCCCTTAGGTCCGTACTTCTTTTGCAGTGCTTCAAGCGCCTCGTATTGCGGAGTCAGGCCGCAGCGCGATGCCACGTTGACCACCAGCACCGGGCCTTTGCCCAACGCTCCAAAGGTGGTCTTGGTGCCGTCGATAAGGGTTAGTTCAACATCGCGAATACTCATAAAGAAGTAAACCGAGTTATTTGGCAGGTATTCCGGCCTTATTCTTCGGTTTGATGCGCAGCCAGACGCGTTCGTGAATGTAATACAAGATCGATTCGCCGAGAGTCTGCAGCACGGCAATTGCCACACCGGTTTCCCAACTGCCTGTTAGCAGATAGGTGATGGTGAACATCATGCAGTTGTGAAAGACATACCAACTTATGGTTTTGCCGAGTGTGCGCTTTTTGGAATCCACGATTAGCTCAATGCTGATAGTTCGGCGAGCACGTAAGCCTTAGCTTCATCGGCGGTGCTGAACTTCTGCACTTCGGTGGCGATGCGCTTCGCGTCTTCCATGCTCACTGCAGAAAGCGCTGCCTTAACCGCCTTTACCTGTGATGGCGATGATGAAACTGACTTCATGCCAAGGCCAGCAAGCACAACTGCGAATGCAGGATCACTCGCGCTCTCGCCGCAAACACCGGATGAGATTCCGGCATCGAGTGACTCCGAAGAAATGCGAGCAAGGGTGCGAATCAACGCAGGCTGCCATGGGTTCAACAGCAAACCAAGTGCAGGGTTCATGCGGTCGGCGGCAAACAGGTACTGCGAAAGATCGTTGGTACCAACAGACAAGAAATCAATCTGACCCTTTAGGTCTGCGATCTGAGTAACGATCGATGGAGTCTCCACCATGATGCCCACCTTGAACTTACCGATGCTGCGAGCGAGCTCTGCAAACTCTCGTGCCTCGGTGGCGGTGGCAATCATTGGCGCCATTACCCAAACTTCTTTACCGGTGTGCTGGCGCGCAAACTCGAGCGACTGCAACTGATCAACGATGAACTGCTTGTGCTCCACGATCAGGCGGTAACCGCGCACACCGAGTGAAGGGTTTTCTTCGTGACCCATGTTCAAGAACGGCACTGGCTTGTCGCTACCGGCGTCGATGGTGCGCACCACGATTGGCCCGTCAGGAGTGGCCGCCAGCACCTCGGCATAAGAGGCCGACTGCGCCTCAACCGATGGCTGGGTCTGGGCAGAAAGGTATAGGAGCTCGGTGCGGAACAGCCCCACGCCGTCGGCATCAGCTTCGGCAGCCTTCTTGGCATCCTCAACAGAACCGATGTTTGAACGTACCGGCACGATTGGCTCGCGCCCGGTGTCTACGAAAGTAATTGCCTGTGTGGCCGATGACATGTCGCCACCGAAAACTACGCGGTCGCCAACTGGGTCGACCAAAACTATGTCGCCGTTTTGTAACGCAGCTGCATCACCGCAAGAAACCACTGCCGGAATCGAACGCGAACGACAAATGATTGCAGTGTGAGAAGTTGGACCACCCTTGAGTGTGATTACACCAACAACTGCAGGAGTGAACTGTGCGGTGTCGGCAGGAGAGAAGTCATCGCCAACAATTACAAACGAACCTGACGTTGGAAGTTCCAAACCAACTGCGATGCCAGCAAGATTTGCTTGCACGCGCTTTGAGATGTCTTGCAAATCTTTTACGCGCTCGTCGAAGTCTGGGTCGCCACCGAGTAATTCGGCAAATTCGTCTACAGCTTTTCCGTAGGCAGCACCAGCGGTCCAACCTTCGGCAAGGTGACCCTCAGCCACTTCAAAAAGTTCTTCGTCTTCGAGCAGGTACTTGAGCGCTTCGAAAATTTCTGCAGAGGTGCCACCGACTCCGGCACCGAGTTCGTCAAGGTGTGCGGCAACCGCAGCGATTGCAGCTTTGAGTGCGGATTTTTCTTCATCGACAGATTTGGTCGACTTCGACCAGGCCGGAAGTGCCTGCATCGGTGCCACCTTATATACAGGTGCAGCGATTGCGTTTAGGCCTACGCCAAGACCCTTGAGTACGGCCCCGGCCGATAGTGCTGCCACGAAACGAGCCTTAGCCCTTTAGGAAATCTTGGATCTGAGCGGCAATGCTGTTGGCAGTGCCCTCGTCGTCGGCTTCGATCTCAAGAGTGAGGGTCTCGCCGGTCTTGATCTTCAGGGCCATTAGTCGAAGGGCTGAGTTTGCCTTGGCAAATTCTTCGCCTGGGCGACCAATTGAAACCTCTAGGCCAGACTCCTTTACTAGCTTCACAATCTGACCAGCCGGACGGGCATGCAAGCCAATCGGGTCAAGAACGGTGACTTCTAGGGTGAATTGAGCCATTTGGGGCCTCCGATAGGGAAGAGCAGGTAATCTAACTGGATAAGTTTGTCAGAAATGGCTGGAACCCGCCAATCGAGCGGAATTCGGACTATTTTTGCCGATTTGGCCTACAAAACCCCTTGTAGGAGACCCACAAAATCAAGGTCAATTTTCGATAACGGTTTTGTGCTTCTTGCCACGTTTCTGACAACTTCCTGAGTATCTTTGTTTCTAACTCAAGGGTGAGGGACGAAGGAGGCACGCAAGCGTGACCGAAATGACTCAAGGAGTAATGCATTGAGCACCCCTATCACCATCCCTGAAATCGTGATCGTCGACATCGACGCAAGCACAAAAGAAGAAGCAACCCGACTGCTGGCGCAGCGCCTAGTTGACGCAGGTCGAGTAACCGAAATCGAAGGCTACCTAGAAGCAGTTGCCCGTCGCGAAGAACACTTCCCAACCGGCATCGAAGGTGGAATTGCAATCCCACACGCACAGAGCGATCTTGTAGTGGTTCCTTCTGTTGCCGTGGCAACCACATCAAAGGGTGTCGACTTCGGCGCCGATGACGGACCATCAACTTTGATCTTCCTAATTGCTGCACCAGCATCTGGTGAAGGCACTCACCTAGAAATTCTTGGGTCACTTGCTCGCAAAGTGATGCACGAAGATTTCTGCGATGCACTGCGCGCAGAGAAAAACCCATCAGCAATCGCTGACATCGTCACACGAGAGGTACAAAAATAAATGGCAAAGATCGTCGCAGTAACTAGCTGCATCACCGGAATTGCTCACACCTACATGGCCGCCGAAGCTCTAGAGCAGGCAGGCAAAAAGCTTGGTCACGAAGTAATCGTCGAGACCCAAGGCTCTGCAGGATCAAACCCACTGGCTCAGTCAGTGATTGATGCAGCAGATGCAGTTATCTTCGCCGTTGACCTTGAGGTAAAAGACAAGGCACGTTTCAACGGGAAGCCTTACCTTCAGGTGGGCGTCGCTAAAGCTATGAAAGGCGCCGCTGATCTGATCGAAGAAGTTCTTTCTGCTGCTAAAGCTGGAACCGCTGCGAAAGTTGGCGATGGCCAGTCTGCAGCTCCAAAGGCAGAAGCACCGAAGGCTGCAAAGCCGGCTGGTGAAAAGAAGGGTTTCCTCGGAGGCCTCTTCGGTAAGAAGTAACAACCCTGGGCGCAAACCGCGTCCAGAAAAAAGTAACAAGACTACAAAACTACTTGTAGTTATTTCAAAGGAGAAGAAGTAGTGGCAGGTACAGGTGCAAAAGTACGCCAGTGGTTAATGACTGGTGTTTCGTACATGATTCCTTTCGTGGCAGCCGGCGGTATTCTTATCGCTCTTGGCTTCCTACTAGGAAGCGCGTTTGCCGGTAATGACGGTATTCACGCATACGACGCAGCCAAGATGGCTGTTCCAGTTGATGACAAAGGCGCAGTAACTGGCTTCAACCTTGCTGATGGCAAGAACTGGGCATTCATTATTTTCTGGCTAGGTAAAGCAGCATTCGCATTCTTCGTACCAGTTCTTGCTGGTTACATTGCGTATGCAATTGCTGACCGTCCAGGTCTAGCTCCAGGTTTCGTCGCCGGTGCACTTGCAACCGGTCTTGACGGCAACCCACTAGGAACTGGCACTGGATTCCTTGGTGCAATCATCGGTGGTCTTATCGC
>JBEGPH010000041.1:0-7373 GCA_041181555.1 Actinomycetota bacterium
TGAGGCCAAGCGTTCAGTGCGAACTCTTTACCTAGAATCACTAGTTGGCCGTGGCGACATCACCCGCGAAGAGTTCGATGCAGCAAACACCAATTTCCAAAGCAAGCTCGAGCAGGCATTCGTTGATGTTCACGAGGCCAATGCCAAGGCAGTTGAGCTGGTTCCTCGCCCGGTTGGTATCGGTACCACCGCGAGCGAGAACACAGTAATCGAGAAGGCCACAGCGATTGACCGTTCAGTGGTCGAAGCTATCGGAAACGCTCACGCGAACATTCCGCCTGCTTTCAACGTGCACCCTAAGTTGCAGCAGTTGCTTCAAAAGCGCGTCGAGATGAGCCGCGAAGGAGGCATCGACTGGGGCTTCGGCGAGCTACTGGCAATGGGATCTCTCCTACTGGAAGGCAAGACCGTTCGTATGGCCGGCCAGGACAGTCGTCGCGGTACCTTCGTTCAGCGTCACGCCGTATTCCACGACCGCGTTAACGGTCAGGAGTGGATGCCGCTTCGTAACCTCGCAAATGAGCAGGGTAAGTTCTACATCTACGACTCTCTACTCAGCGAGTACGCAGCGATGGGCTTTGAGTATGGCTACGCGGTTGAGAACAAAGATGCACTAGTTCTTTGGGAAGCTCAGTTCGGCGACTTCGCAAACGGAGCTCAGAGCATCATCGATGAATACGTTTCTTCTGCTGAACAAAAGTGGGGACAATACTCAGGTGTAGTTCTACTTCTTCCTCACGGTTACGAAGGACAGGGTCCAGACCACTCGTCTGCTCGCATCGAGCGTTACCTTCAGTTGTGTGCGCAGAACAACATGACAGTTGCTCAGCCATCAACGCCGGCTTCGCACTTCCACCTACTTCGTCGTCAGGCTTACTCAACACCGAAGCGTCCACTCGTGGTCTTCGCTCCGAAGTCAATGCTTCGACTCAAGGCAGCGTCATCTTCAGTAGAAGATTTCACCACTGGAACCTTCCGTCCAGTAATTGAAGACGAGCAGGGACTAAACCCGGCAAACGTCAAGCGCGTGCTGTTCTGTTCGGGCAAGGTTTACTGGGATCTATTGGCTGAGTCGCAAAAGCGCAACGATGGCACCACCGCAATCGTTCGCGTCGAGCAGCTCTACCCAACTCCGGTTGACGAGATCAAGGCAGCATACGCAAAGTATCCAAACGCAGAACTCGTTTGGGTGCAGGACGAACCTGCCAACCAGGGACCATGGACCTACATCGGTCTATTCCTCCCTCGTTATATGAACGGTCAGGTTGCCAAGTTGGTATCACGTCCGGCATCTGCTTCACCAGCCACCGGATCGTCAAAGACCCACGCAGCCGAACAGGCCGATCTGATTGCTCGCGCCTTCGCGAACTAAGGACTAATGACAGAGCCGCGTCGCGACATTCGAATCGTCATCCTCGGTGATGGTTTGGTGTCAGCGGCCGGCGATGAAAGAGGCATGGGCTGGGTTGGTCGCGTAACCGCAAAGACACCTGCGCTTCACCCACGCATCGACATCTTTGCGCTACCAGCACCAGGCGAAACCACCACGATGCTCGCCGAGCGCTGGGTGCCTGAAGTGCAAAGAAGATTCAGCACCGAAACCGATAACCGACTCGTAATCGCACTACCAAACTCAGACCCTGCTGCCGGAATCTCGATCTCACGCAGCCGACTAAACATCGCCAACATTGTCGACGAAGCCAAAAAGTCAGGCATCGAAAGCTTTCTAGTAGGGCCAATCCCGAGCCGCAACCCACAGCTCAACCCAGAGATCGAGCACCTAGCCAGCGGATTCGAAGACGTTGCCGTGCGTAGAAACATCCCATTCGTCGACTGCTATCGCCCGCTTGCCGAACACCTCGGTTTCAACGAAGAACTCAACAACTCAGAACACGGACTACCAGGACAAACCGGTCACGGCCTAATCGCATGGTTGGTGCTCAACCGCGGTTGGTATGAGTGGCTCGATATTGAGGCACAAGATTAGGTTTTCCAAGAGCTAGGCTTTTGTTTGGCTGCCGTCACGAGAAGGACCCCATGAAGAAGCTAATTGCTCTTGCCTTTGCATTTTTGCTCACCCTGACAGGGGCTATGCCATCTTCGGCCGACATTACCTATTTAGACAACTGGCCCGGTTGGGGTTACCCACTCAACAGCTCTATTTCACTATCTGTAAGTGGTTCAATCAAGGCTGGCGAGCCCTACACCGTAAATCTTTCTGGCTCATGCCCCCAGAATGATCCGAGTCCACTGGCTTCAGCGAGAATTGTCGATAGCACCAACACTTTTGGTGCAGTAGCTGGTGCAACTGGCATAACGGCATTGCCTCTGTCAAGTGGCGAATTCTTGAGTGGAGCACCAGGCACTACGCGAACGTTTGTAGGAACAATCGACTGTGGGATTGGGCTGCTGCCCAGAGCGTATCGCACCCAAGCAATGACCATCACTTTCGAGACTCCAATCACCGTTGGTGCACCAACCAACTTTGTTGTGACCCCTCAAGCTGGGGGTTCCGTATTTGCTACTTGGGGCGTTGCATCGGAGGCCAATAGTTACACAATTCAAACCGCACCAGGCGGAGCTACTTGTACTACTTCGCAGAACTACTGCACAATCTCGGGGTTAACCGATGGTACGACATACACTTTCAACCTGACTGCTTCAAATGGAAATAAGTCTTCAACGATAGGTAGCGGACCAGTTTTGTATCGTGAACCAATTGATGTGAAAGCAAGCGTCGATTCACCAAACTGGAAAGTTGGGGAAACAGTGACTGCGAACTACACAGTTCATGGCTCACCGCCATACACAACTACCGTGACATGGTATCGCTGTGATCGAATCGTTCCACCCACTCAGGTAGCTCCAGTGGAATGCACGACTATTCGTTCAGGGGCTTCAAACACCTACACTTTGGTCTCAGCCGATTTGGGCAAATACATAACTGCCTACGTTTCGTCGACAAACGGAACATCGACTCAAGGTCAAACAGCGCCGGGCAGTGTTGGTGTATTGGCTGCAAATGCGCTTGCCCCAACTCCATCACCTGATGGAAAACCAACCATTGTGGCAATTCCGAATGCAACCGTGCCGGTCGCTGGAGGCACTCAGATCATAATTGCGGGCACCGGACTTGCTGGAGTTACTTCGGTGACTATCGGTGGAGTCTTGGCAGAAATAGTGTCAAAAACTGACACTGCAATCACTGTAAAAGTACCTACCTCAAACCAGCCTGGTGCTGCAGACGTAGTGGTAACTAACGACAAGGGTTCGGCAACGAAAACCAGCGCCGTGGTGTATACCAGCACTCAGACACCAAGCCCAACTCCTACAGGTTCTCCGGCAACGCCAGTTGTGCCAGTATCAGGGCCAGCAGCAAAGACACTTAGTCTCGCGAATTTTGCAGCGACTCAGGTTAATTTGACCGCCGCGCAGAAATCTGCTGTCAAGAAGTTAGTTACTGCTAACCCGACACTTACAAAATTGGTTTGCACAGCTAAATCGACGGGTCCAAAATTGACTGCTAGGGATCTTGCGGCTGCGGAGGCTCGGGCTGCTGCGACTTGCTCATACGCGGCTTCACTTAGATCTAACTTGTATGTGAACGCAACCGGAACGGCTGGGATTTCGAAGGCAACTTCGAGAAACGTGACGCTAACTCTGAAGAATTAGTGGGCTTCGCCGCGCAGGATTTGCTGCAAACGGTCCTTAATGCCGTCGAGTATATCTTCTGAAGGAACTTCTGCGCAGTGCTGCTCAATCTTGTTGTTGATGGTCGACTCTAAGTCGTAGTCAGCCTCACAAGAGTCACAGTTGGCAAGGTGAGCAGTAATGTCATCTAACTCTTGCTCAGAAAGTTCGTTGTGCAAGTACTCGTGCACGTGCTTCTTAGTTTCTTGGCAATCGAACTCGCTCATTACGCCTCCTCTCCAACTTTGTAGCCTTCTTCTTTTGCATAATCTAGAAGCAAATGTCGAAGCATTTTCTTCCCGCGATGAAGACCGCTCATAACCGAACCCTCAGGAATGCCTAGGACATCCGCGATCTCGGCATAGGCCAAGCCTTCAACAATGCGATAGTAAACAATCATTCGCCAGTTTTCAGGCAGTTCTAATAACGCTTTTTTAACAACATCCGATGGCATGGCATCGATGGCTTCTGCCTCAGCTGAGCGGGCAGCTACCGATGTGACCGACTCGGCCGAACCGATCTGCCAGTCTTCCATCTCGTCGAGAGCGGTCTTCCCAAGGGCTTTGCTCTCTTTGACGCTGTTGTTGATGTTGGTGTTGTTGAGAATCTTGTAGAGCCAGGCACGGATGTTGGTGCCCTGCTCGAATTGATCGAAAGCCTTGAATGCCTTGATCATGGTTTCTTGAACCAAATCTTCGGCGCTAGTCGGGTTTTTGGTCTTGTTCATGGCCACACCATAGAGCTGCGGCATGAGTGGAAGAGCCTGCTCTTCGAAAAGTCTTACTTTGCGAGCCTCTGGGGTTTCGGTGTTAGTCATCTTGCTTGAGTTTAACCGTCGGACCCGAAATGGCATATTCATCGCGAAACCAGCCATGTCGCTCCCCTTCCTACTCCTGATAACTTAGAACCAATGACTTCAAGCGCTTATTCCCCCTGGCCGGCACCTGTCGCCAAGGGGCCAATCGACGCGGAAATAGCCCTACCTGGCTCAAAATCATTGACTAACCGTGAACTAGTGCTTTCGGCACTCGCAAAAGAGCCGACACTTCTGGTGGCACCACTGAAATCGCGCGACAGCCACCTAATGGTTGAGGCACTACGAAGCCTTGGCACGCAGATCAAAGAGCTGGAAAGCGGCGACCTTTTGGTAACCCCCGCTCCGTTCGACAAGCGCGCGATGATCGACTGCGGTCTAGCTGGCACTGTCATGCGCTTTGTTCCGCCCATTGCGGCACTCTCGACCCAACACATTCACTTTGACGGCGATGAGGCCGCTCGTCGCCGCCCAATGCACGTAACCATTTCTTCTCTTCGCGGCCTTGGCGTCGAAGTCAAAGATAAAGATGGCGCTCTGCCTTTTGTAATTCACGGTGCCGGTCAAATCGAAGGTGGAGAATTAACTATCGATGCATCGGCATCGAGCCAATTCGTTTCAGGTCTGCTCTTGGCTGCTGCACGATTCGATAAGGGAATCGTTTTGAAGCACGAGGGTGAGCACCTTCCGTCGCTGCCGCACATAGATATGACAATCGACTGCTTGCAAAAGCGAGGAGTAAAAGTTAGTTCGCCTGCGCAGGCTGTCTGGCAAGTGGAGCCAGGAGAAATCAATGGTGGACGTGTGGCCATCGAACCAGATCTTTCAAACGCTGGCCCATTCTTGGCTGCCGCTATGGTTGCCGGTGGTTCAGTAACAATTCCAGGTTGGCCAGAAACAACTACTCAGGTGGGTGATGAGTTTGATGGCATCCTACAGAAGATGGGTGCGACAATTACCCGCACTGAAAAAGGTTTGACCCTCACTGGCGATGGCAAAATTCACGGAATCACCATCGATCTATCAATCGGTGGCGAATTAGCGCCGGTGGTTGCTGCGCTGGCGGCAGTCGCAGATTCACCTTCGCGAATTTCTGGCATTGCACATTTGCGTGGTCACGAGACTGACCGATTGGCGGCACTTGCCACCGAGATCAATCGCATCGGCGGAATCTGCCGCGAAACTGAAGATGGACTCGAGATTGACCCGAGCGACAATTTGCACGGCGCGCTCTGGCACACCTACGAGGATCACCGCATGGCCACAGCCGGCGCAATCATTGGCCTCCGTGTGCCAGGCATCGAAATCGAAGACATCAAGACCACGTCAAAGACAATGCCAACTTTCGACAAGCTCTGGCTAAACATGATTGGCGAAGCAGTTTGAGTTGGCTCTATGAGCCCGAGTCTGGGAAGAACGACCTAGACGAGACCGATGTGCGCATTCGCCCGAATCCAAAGGGCAACAAGCCGCGCACCAAGATTCGCCCAGAACACAAGGATGCCCCGCTTGGCTTCGTAGTTGGCGTGGACCTCGGCCGTTATCGCGTACTACTCGATGGTGAAGAACGTATCATCGACGCCACTATGGGCAAAGAAATGCGTAAGGCCGGCGCCGTAGTTGGCGATCGTGTTGCACTTGCCGGTGATCTCTCTGAAACAGTTGGCGCACTGGCACGAGTAGTTCGTGTTGAACCGCGTACCTCTCTCCTGCGTCGAAGTGCAGACGACAGCGATCAGGTGGAACGAGTAATCGTGGCAAATGCAACGCAGATGCTAATCGTTACCGCAATTGCTAATCCCGAACCTCGCACTCGCTTGATTGATCGCTACTTGGCTGCAGCTTTCGATGCCGGACTAAAACCGATTCTTTGCATCACCAAGGTGGATCTTGCAGATCCAAAAGAATTTTTGGATAACTTCGACGGACTTAGCATTCCGGTAATTCAAACTCGAAGCGATGAACCAAGCATCGAAGAATTACAAAAAGTACTCGCAAATGAAATCACAGTTGCGGTGGGTCACTCCGGTGTTGGCAAGTCAACACTCGTGAATGCACTCGTGCCAGACGCACTGCGCGCCACCGGAGTAGTCAATGAAGTCACCGGTCGCGGACGTCACACATCAAGCTCTGCTCGAGCAATCGAACTTGAGAGTCCATTTGGCTCCGGCTGGATTATCGACACTCCTGGCGTGCGTTCCTTCGGTCTTGGTCACGTGAAGATGGAAAACATTTTGAAATCTTTCGAAGACCTTTTTGCAGTTATTGAAACCTGCCCTCGTGATTGCTCTCACGCAGCCGATGCTCCCGACTGCGCGCTCGACGAGGCGATTGCTGAAAACAAAATCAGCGCAGCTCGAGTGGATTCCCTGCGCAGGCTCATGATTTCGATTGCCTCAGCCGGTAAATTAGACGAATGACCTACAGCGACGACCTAGCCCTAGCCCACGAGCTGGCTAACCTCGCCGACGAAATCACGTTGGACAGGTTTCGCGCTCAGGATCTCAAGATTGAAACCAAGCCCGATGCCTCACCGGTCACCGACGCCGACCAAGCCGCAGAGCGCGCTCTAAAGGCACATTTGCTGGCTAAGCGTCCTACCGACGCGCTAATTGGCGAGGAATACGGGACCAGCGGCCAAGCATCTCGCACCTGGATCATCGACCCAATTGACGGCACGGCCAACTTCATGCGCGGAGTGCCGGTCTGGGCCACTCTCATAGCGCTCGCCATCGACGGCAAACCAACTGTCAGCGTGGTCAGTGCTCCGGCCCTCGGGCGTCGCTGGTGGGCCGCGCCAAATATTGGGGCGTGGACTCGCGACATAAACGGCATTGAACGCGAAATCGAAGTTTCAGCAATCGCAGAC
>JBEGPH010000042.1:0-7338 GCA_041181555.1 Actinomycetota bacterium
GTTTTACCACAACCGGAAGGTCCGAGAAGAGCGAAGAATTGACCAGCAGGAATGTGCAGATCTAATTCTTCGATTGCGGTGAAGCCAGGAAATTCTTTGCGGATACCGCGCAGGTCAAGATCTGCGCCAGAACTAGTAGCTTGCGCCACTAGACCACACCGTTTGCTGCGTCAGACCAAAGCTTCGAGAAGTCGTTGTCTTCCTTGGCAGTTAGCGGTCGGAATACGTGGAACTTAGTCGCGTAGTCCTCTTCGGTTGGGAACATTAGCGGGTTGTTACCCACCTTCGGATCCTGCTTTACCGCAACTTCCTTTGCGCCGTTTACCGGTGAAACGTAGTTCACGCCCGCAACCGCGAGCGCGGCTGCAACCTCTGGCTGGAAGTAGTAGTCAATAAGCGCATGTGCGTTCTTCGCGTGGGTTGCGCCCATCGGAATCTGGTAGTTGTCGCAAGCGAAAGTCGAGCCAGAGTCTAGAAGTACAACACCTAGTTCGTCATTGCCCAGTTCAGCGTTGGCACCAATGATGTCTCCGGTCCAAACGATTCCGGCAACCGCATCGCCACTCTTGTAGTCGTCGATGTAAGAGTTACCCTTGATGCCGCGGATCCAACCGTCGCTTACCTTCTTTGTGAAGTAGTCGACTGCGTTCTGGAAGTCGTCTGCGGTGAATTTAGAAATGTCTACGCCCTTGGCAAGCATGATCACACCAAGTGTGTCGCGCATTTCAGAAAGAACCTCTACCTTGCCCTTTAGTGCTGGGTTTTCCAGGATATCGTCGAGTGAAGTCGGAGCGTCTTTACCGGTCAACTTCTTGTAGTTGGCCTTGTGGTAACCGATACCGGCAACAATTCCCTTCCAAGTGATCGAGTACTTGCGTCCCGGGTCAAATGCACCGAGGGTGGTCTTAAATGCGTTGTTGTAGTTTGCAGTTACGTTTGGCATCAACGAGTAGTCGAGCTCCTGCACGTAACCGGCGTTTAGCAAACGCGCTGCCATCCAGTCGGTCAAACACATAGTGTCTGCACCGGTGTCGGTGCCAGATGCAAGCTGGTTCTTTACGCGTGCGAAGTAAGTATTGTTGTCATCAATGTTGATGTTGTAGGTGACTTTGATGCCACTCTGCTTTTCAAAACCGGTGATGGTTGGTGAGTGCGGATCGTCGTTGCCGTCCATGTAGTAAGGCCAGTTGTCCCAGACCACTACTTTTTCGGTGTCAGAAACATCTTTGGCTGCGGTTAGCTTCTTGGCTCCGCCACCAGGTGCGCAAGCAGCAAGTAGCAGTGCCGAAGCGGTCGCGCCAGCACCAACCAGTGCGGTACGACGTGTGATTTGTGAACGCTTGGCCTGCGCTAACAGCTCTTTGAACATTGGGTCATTTGAAAGAGGCTTGTCCATTACGGCTCCTTGAATCAGAGAGCCTCGCGGCTCAACCAACACCAGCAACGCCAAAGTGCGTCCGTAAAAAATACTGCCACATAAAACCCGCCCCCAAGCCCAAAAACGGTAATTCCAGCAAAGCGGTATCGTGGAGACGGAACGGGCAAATGGCCCGCTCAAGGGAGAGTCATGAAGGTCGCAGTACCTGCCGAAGTTAAGAACAACGAGTTTCGCGTAGCAATCACACCGGCAGGAGTTCACGAACTCGTGGTCGCCGGTCACCAGGTTTTCATTCAGGCGGGAGCCGGCGTTGGCTCGGCAATCTCAGATGCCGAATATGTAGCTCAGGGCGCAACCATTTGCCCAGACGCCGCCAGCACCTGGGCCGCCGGTGAGATGGTACTCAAGGTCAAAGAGCCAATCGAAAGCGAATACCAATACCTTCGTCCTGATCTGATTCTGTTCACCTACCTTCACCTCGCCGCCGATCGCCCACTGACCGACGCGCTAATTAGTAGCAAGACCACCGCGATTGCCTACGAGACCGTGCAGCTGCCAAGTCGCTCGCTTCCGCTGCTTGCTCCGATGAGTGAAGTAGCCGGCCGTCTCGCCCCTCAGGTTGGCGCCGAAACTCTGCTTCGCCACAACGGCGGAAATGGTGTACTTCTTTCAGGAGTGCCTGGCACTCGCCCAGCGAAGGTTGCTGTTATCGGTGCCGGTGTCGCCGGTGCCAACGCTGTGGTTATCGCAGCCGGCATGGGTGCCGATGTCACCGTTCTCGACACCAACCTCTACCGACTTCGCGAACTCGACGATCACTACAACGGTCGCGTAAAAACCATCGTGAGCAACACCTTTGAACTAAACCGTGCAGTTTCTGAGGCGGACCTTGTTATTGGTGCGGTGCTAATTCCTGGTGCCAAGGCTCCAAAACTGGTTACCAACGAGATGGTTAAAAACATGAAGCCGGGATCGGTTCTGGTTGACATCGCGATCGACCAGGGTGGATGTTTTGCCGACAGTCACCCGACCACACACGCAGAGCCAACCTTCAAGGTGCACAACAGCATTTTCTATTGCGTAGCCAACATGCCTGGTGCAGTGCCTCACACCTCTACCTTTGCGTTGACTAACGCGACGCTGCCTTACGTGCGAGCGCTGGCCAACCACGGTTGGCTCGCCGCCTGCCGTGCCGACGCCGCTCTGGCACTGGGCTTGAACGTTCACGCGGGACGGGTGACCAACTCTGGCGTGGCCCAGGCTCACTCACTGCCTGAGCAGTCGCTGGCAGAGGCTCTGGCCTAAAGCCGGTAAACCAAAAGGCAGTGCCGGGTTGCCCGTGCCCAACGATTTGGGCCTGGGTGATTCGAAAACCAACTTCTGGGGCAACCACTTGTTTGGCAGTTTGCCCTAGAAGCGCCGCATCAACCGGATCGTGCTGGCCCACCAGGATGCGCAAGCGCAGATTGCTCAGCAGTGCCCTAGGAATGCCAACCAGATTTTGATTGGTCAAAATTAGGTGCATCTTCGCCGAACGACCACGCGCCGCGATGCTCGACAAAATCGCTTCAGCACTTCGAATCTCGGCAAGCAGATGGGCAAGCTCATCAATCACGATCACAAGAGGTTGCAGCTGCAGTTGGCTCTCGCGATTCCGAAGCTCAGTTTTTAAGTACTCGAAACAATCAACCGCTGCATCGAGATTTTGATCTGTAACAAAACTAGATGCCTTGCGCTCAAACTGCGCTAAACCGGAACCGCCTTTGAAATCAATCAGCACAAAATCCGCCTGCGAACTTGATTCGATTAATCCGCGCACCAGATTTTTTAGCAGCTCAGTTTTTCCACTTCCCGTGGAGCCAACAATCATGGTGTGCGGACCATCGACTTCGAGAGAAACTTCAACTAAGTCATTCTGATTGAAACCGATTACCGCACTCAGTTGCTTAGGTGAATCAAAATCGCGTTCGACAAACTTCTGGCAAGCACTTTGGGTTTGATTAGTTTGAAAAGCCAAACGCTCGTAAACAAAATCGAATTGCTCTCTCGTCCAAAATGCGCTCCCCCTCGGCAGTCGATAGTCGTCTAGCCAGATGCGATGACCCAGAATACGAAGTTGAGTCTCGGCACCAAGTTTTGGTTGCCGCGAAATTCGCCAGCGCACCGCCAACATGAGGGCCGCACTGATCAGAGTGCTCACTAGAAGTAGATAATTTCCGCTGGTGACGGCCAGCATCACCCCGTAGGCAATCGAAGGCAGGAACCAGAGCAACTGCATGACAACATCATGCGTAAAGCCGCCGGATAGTGCCCGACTAATCCACAGCTAGCCGATGAAGCTCATCACGTGCTTGATGCGGGTGTAGTCCTCGAAGCCATAGTTAGAGAGATCCTTGCCGTAACCGGAGTGACGGAAGCCACCGTGCGGCATCTCGGCAGTTAACGGTATGTGGGTGTTAATCCAGACGCAACCGAAGTTGAGCCCCTTGGCAAAACGCATCGCCCGGCTGTGGTTAGTGGTCCATACCGATGAGGCCAAACCGTACTCAACGTCGTTAGCCCAGCGCATCGCTTCTTCGTCGTTACTGAACTTCTGCACGGTGATTACCGGCCCAAAGATTTCGCTCTGAATGTGTTCATCTTTTTGCTTT
This sequence comes from Actinomycetota bacterium, assembly GCA_041181555.1. Classification (GTDB taxonomy): domain Bacteria; phylum Actinomycetota; class Actinomycetes; order Actinomycetales; family Microbacteriaceae; genus Rhodoluna. The sequence continues at coordinate 4,030 of JBEGPH010000042.1, forward strand.
AGCCCTGAGAGCACGGTTGCTTCAAAGAAGTAACCGCCATTATCCGAGATAGCAGTGCCACCGGCTTCGATGTTGGCGTGATCAGGAAGGCGATCGATGAAGCTCTTAACTCGCTCAAGCTGGTTCGCATTGTTGACCGGACCAAACAAAATGTCATCGCGACTTGGCTGTCCGGTAAGTGCGTTTGCTTTTACGTTTGCCGCAAGTTTGGCGACGAATTCGTCGTGCACCGATTCGTGAACTAGTACGCGAGTTGCAGCTGTGCAGTCCTGGCCGGCGTTGAAGTAACCGGCAACGGTGATCTGTTCAACCGCGGCGTCGATGTCGGCATCGGCAAAAACAATTACCGGTGCTTTACCGCCGAGTTCGAGGTGCACGCGCTTGAGATCGACGGCAGCCGACTTTGCCACTTCCATTCCGGCGCGCACTGATCCGGTGATTGAAACCATCTGCGGAATTTTGTGTTCGATCATCGCGCGTCCACTGTCGCGGTCCCCGGTGATTACGTTAAATACACCCTTTGGCAAAATATCTTCGGTGATTTGAGCAAGCAGCAAAGTGGAAACCGGAGTGGTGTCGCTCGGCTTGAGCACCACAGTGTTTCCAGCCGCAATTGCCGGTGCAAATTTCCAAACCGCCATGTTGAGCGGATAGTTCCAAGGTGTCACCTGACCAACTACACCGATTGGTTCGCGGCGGATAGAAGAGGTGTGATCCTTGAGGTACTCCCCTGTAGCCAATCCGGTGAGGTTACGAGCAGCGCCGGCGAAGAAACGGATTTGATCGATTGACGGCATGATCTCGTATTCCACGAGAGTGCTGCGTGGCTTCCCGGTGTTCTGCGATTCGAGTTCGGCAAAGTGTTCGGCCTTGGCCTCCATGGCATCGGCGATACGGTAAAGCGCAAGTTGACGCTCTGAAGGAGTGGTCTGCCCCCAGGTCTCAAAGGCATCTGCTGCGGCCTTGTAGGCGGCATCGACATCCTCCGCCCCCGAAAGTGGAGCCTGCAGATAGGTCTTGCCATCCGCCGGGTTGATTACATCTGTGGTCTTGCCAGACTTGGCATCTACCCACTCGCCGTTGATGTAGTTCTTTAGCTGCTGCGACATTGCCTGCTCCTTTGACGGGTTCTAGGGAAATACTATTGCCGAGGCGCACAAATGTCGAAAACGGACCAATTTTCGCAAAATAGTGACCTTTTCGTAACCAAATTGGCAATATAGGTGCGGTTTCGTTGGCAAATTGGCAAATTGACTGGCAAAATCATCATATGAGCCGCGTATTTAGTGCCCGCACCACGACTGCCCTCGATGAGGCCAGCAAGGGCATCATCGAGCAACTGCAGTTGGATGGTCGCCGCTCATTCGCCGAAATCGGCAAGGTGGTTGGCCTGAGTGAAGCTGCCGTTCGTCAGCGCGTGCAGAAACTCACCGAAACCGGCGTGATGCAGGTGGTTGCGGTAACCGACCCAATGCAGCTCGGTTTCTACCGACAGGCAATGATTGGCATTCGCTGCAACGGCGATGCGCGCGAAGTGGCCAACGAGGTCGCCAAGATTTCGGCAACAGATTATGTGGTGCACACCGCAGGAAGTTTTGACATTTTGGTTGAGGTGATCTGTGAGAACGATGACGATCTCATCGAACTCCTCAATTCAAAAATCCGGTCGCTGCCCGGAGTTACTTCGACCGAGACATTCGTCTACTTGAAGTTGCACAAGCAGTTCTACAACTGGGGTACTCGCTAGAGCATCTCAGAAACGAAACACAACATACAAGAAGAGTGATATTTCATGGCAACCAAGGAGAGCCTGGTGAGCAAACTTGCTCACGGAGTTAAATCCGTGTTCAAGGCGTCGAATGGGACGACCAATGCTAAAGCCGACCGCGCCACCCCACTTCTCGACGCACGTAAGAGCGGAAAAGAAGTAACCCCACAAATGCTGCAGCAGTCAGCGAAGGAAAACATGTTCCTTCACTTCACTCGCCACAGCCCGTTCTACACCGCCAAGGGTGAAATTCCAATCATCACCAAGGCATCAGGACATCACTTCTGGGATCAAAACGGCAAGAAGTACTTTGACGGTATTTCTTCTCTGTTCTCAGTTAACGTCGGACACGGACGAGCTCGTCTGGCCGAAGCCGCAGCAAAGCAGATGAAAGAGTTGGATTACTTCCCACTCTGGTCACACGCGCACAAGCCGGGCATCGAGCTATCTGAGCGTCTTTTGTCTTACGCACCAAAGAACCTAACTCGCGTGTTCTTCACCACTGGCGGTGGAGAGGCAAACGAGACCGCTTGGAAACTAGCCAAGCAGTACTTCAAGATGATCGGAAAGCCAACCAAGCACAAGGTGCTCACCCGCGCTGTGGCCTATCACGGCACCAGCCACGGAGCCCTTTCGCTTACCGGAATTCCGTCTATGAAGAAGATGTTCGAACCGCTAGTGCCAAGCACCTTCCGCGTGCCAAACACCAACTGGTACCGCGCACAGGACGACTTCGAAACCGAAGAAGAGTTCGCACTATGGGCAGCTAACCGCGTCGAAGAGATGATTCTGTTCGAAGACCCAGACACCGTGGCCGCGTTTATTTTTGAACCGGTTCAAAACTCTGGTGGTTGCTTCACAGCTCCGAAGATCTACTTCGACCGCGTCCGCGAAATTTGCGACAAGTACGACGTGCTTATCGTGGCCGACGAAACCATTGACGGCTTCGGACGTACCGGAACCATGTTCTCTTGCGAGCAATACGGTTTCGAACCAGACATGTTGGTCTGTGCCAAGGGTATGACCTCCGCATACGCGCCAATTGGAGCGTTGATGGTCGCTGAGAAGTTGTTCGAACCGTTCAAGCACGGCACAGCAATCTTCCCTCACGGTTACACCTATGGTGGCCACCCGGTTTCATGTGCGGTTGCTCTCGAGAATCTCGACATCTTTGATGAAGAAGATTTGGTCGGCAATGTGGCTCGAAACCAAGGTGCATTCCAGCAAACTCTCGAGAAGCTCAAGGACCTGCCGATCGTTGGCGACGTTCGCGGTATCGGATACTTCTGGGCTATCGAATTGGTCAAAGACAAGACCACAAAGGAAACCTTCAACGACGCAGAGTCTGAGAAGCTACTTCGCGGAATCTTGTCTCAGCGCATGTTCGAAGAGGGGCTGTACTGCCGATCGGACGACCGAGGAGACCCTGTGGTGCAACTTGCTCCACCGCTAACCATCGGTCAGTCGGAGTTCGACGAAATGGAACAAATTCTTCGTGGCGCTCTCGATCACGCCTGGAAGCAGATGTAGCTGTTAGTTAA
>JBEGPH010000043.1:0-7219 GCA_041181555.1 Actinomycetota bacterium
TTTGGTAATGTTAGAGGCTGCGAAAGCATTCCTCGGTAGCTCAATTGGCAGAGCAATCGGCTGTTAACCGATAGGTTCTTGGTTCGAGTCCAAGCCGGGGAGCCACTTTTTTCAGGCGGTGTTTATGATTCGTTGGATTCAAAACCGCCCTTGGCAATCAAGCATCATCCTGTCTTTGTTCGCACTGTTCTTGTTCGGCGGCATCGACGCCATTTCGATTGGCCTTTTCTCGCTGGCAGTATCTTTTTCATACGCTTTGTCGGTACTGCTTGCTCGCCACTTTGCTTGGTTGAGCATATTACTAATTGCAACCGGGTCGGCACTATCAGCAATTCTTGGAATACGGTCTGGCGCGACTGGAGCAATATCCCTTGTGGCTCTGGTTTTGTTGGCTGCTTTCGCAGAGCCAATGCCTCGACTGGTTGCTCTTCCGGTCACTGCGGTTTCTGGCATGTCCCTGCTCTGGTTTACGGTTTATGAGAATGTTCGAGGTCTTGGTGCCTACGAAATTGTTTCTAGCAGTGAGCTTGGTCAACTAAACATTTTCTTGTTCGGGGCTTTAATGGTGATATCAATGACAACCTTGTCTTGGGTTGCCGGTCGGCTCTTGATCACCCGTGCCACTCACGTAGGAACAACATTTGATAGAGCAATTGCCGAACGAATGCAGGCACAGCAAGCTCTTGAAATTGCGGAACAAAATGAACGATTCCAAATCGCCCGAGACATCAGTGAACTTATTATTCAGCGGGTTTCTGCAAGTATCAGTCTTGCTGAGGGTGGAGTCTATGCAACCCAAACTGATCCCGCTACCGCACCACGTATCTTGGAAAAGGTTGCGGAGAGCGCGAGGGCTGGGCATAAAGAATTGCGCAGACTTTTTGACATGCTAAATAAGACCCACGAGATAACGTCTGCACCTCCGCGAATAAATGACTTAGAAAATCTGGTGATTGCCTTTAGGCAAATCGGCTATAACATCAACCTTCGCCATGAAGGAGCTCGCTTTGCTGTTGATGAGGGAGCGGAACTGGCAATTTATCGAATCGTGTTTGACGCCCTTGAAAACATCCGCAAGCATGCGCCGATAGGAACCGACATCACGGTTGATTTTGCCTGGACCGAAACCGGCCTTCAGGTGCTGATTAAAGACAACGGTGTTGAGCTGCGCAATCGCGGACTTTCTCTCGAGGAGCTCTCATACACAATCGAGGAAGATCGAAAAGCCCTCGTTGAAACAATTGTTGGCGCAGGACTCACTGCAATGTCAGAACGCGCTGCTCTCTACGGCGGAACAATTGAAGCCACGCGCATTCCAGGCGTTGGTTTCACGGTTTCGGCGATTTTCCCCGATTTGCTCAATACCGCTAGGCCTTAGCGTGCTGAGAATTGCCCTGATTGACGGAGACGTCGCTATTCGAGCAGGTCGTCGACTCATGATTGACTCTCAAGCCAATCTTCAATTGGTTTATGAAGAGAGCGAAGCCCTAGTGGCGTTGGAAAAGATTCCAGAGTTACTAGTTGATGTGATCGTTATTGACCATCGTCTGCAGGGTTTGAACGGAATTGAACTTGCCCAAAGACTGGTTGATGCCTTTTCGGAAAAGGGTGAACTTTGCCCAACGATTATCGTTACTGGCTCATATGCAACACCCGAGTTAGTGCTTGCAGCAATTCGAAGCGGAGCCAGCGATGTGGTTACCCAAGATGCGCCACTTTCTGAATTACTTACCGCAATAAACAATGCGGCTCAGGCAAGGTCTTTGGCGAATTTCGCTGACATTCAGGAAATTTTAGAAAGTGCGGATTATCGACCAAAACCCGATCCACTTTTCGTGCTTCGAATAAGTCAATTGCAGGAAACGGAAAAAGATTTGCTTCAGCTAGTAGAAGATGGTTCGACATTCGTTGAGGCAAAGGACGAGTTAGATTTGGCTGAAATTGATTTTCAGAAATTGATTGAACAAGTACAAATCAAACTGCACATGGCCACAACTGAGCAGCTATTACTTGCTCTTCACGACGCACGATAAAAAGGGCTTAGGCCTCAATTTTGTCTTTGCCAGGTAACCAAGATAAGCCGTCAACGCCCCAGCCCTCGGCTTCGGTAATTTCGGCTACCTCTTGCTTGAACTCATCACGCAATTTGTCGATGTACAAGAAACCATCTAGATGATCAAACTCGTGTTGGAAAATTCTGGCTAACCAACCGTGGGCCTCAATATTTACGGGATTCTGGTCCAGGTCCACACCGGTCAGCACTGCGAATTCAGCACGCTTTATTGGAAAACGATAGGTAGGGAATGAGAGGCAGCCTTCGCTCTCTGATTCCTCGTCTGGCTCGTCTTCGGAAATTGGCCCAAGCTTCAACTCCGGATTAATTACCACGCCACGTAGGTGCGTGCCATCATCTTCTGTCCAGTTATAAGTGAAAACTCGAAGGCCGACACCTACCTGGGTGGCTGCAAGTCCAACGCCGGGTGCTTTATCCATAGTTTCGTACATGTCTTTGACCAGGATTCTAAGCTCGTCGTCAAACTCGGTAACTTCGGCGGCGCGTTGGTGAAGGACAGGATTTCCCTTGATGCAAATTGGTCGAATGGTCACTCGATAAATTTACCCGAAGCCTCCGTTGGCTTTGGTAGTTGGTGATTTAAGGTTGTTTCAGAGCACCATAGGAGAGCGATGCAGTCATTTTTCGGCCCGGCAGAGGGTCTGAGGTATGTCGCAATTCTCCTAGCCGTTTTAGCGGCTGTTGCTCTTGCCTTCGGGGCACAATTTCAGAACAACGAAGTGGGGAAATCCAAGGATAAGAGCGTAAAGCTAAATGGGTTGAAGCTCAAGAACCTTGGACAGTTATTTAGGCGTCCTCAGTGGCTCTCCGGTCTTGGACTAACCGGATTGGCAATCGTGCTGCAGCTCGGAGCCCTCTCGCTAGCACCGCTTATCGTCGTGCAGCCTATCGGCGCAATCGCGCTGGTAATCACATACTTCTTGAACGCCAGAGTTACGAAGACCGCTGTAGATCGTTCGAGTATTATCGCAATCGTTCTCTGTACCGGAGGAATTGCCGGTTTCGTGATAATGGCTTCAGCGGTGGCTCACGAAAACGCGCTTACCGATGACGCCCTTCGTATCGTTTTGGCAATCTTAGTTGCAATCCTTGCAGTATTTGCCATTTTGCATTTTGGATCTAAGAAGTCGGCTTCACCTTTGACTTACATCGTTGGCGCTGGTGTGCTTTACGGATTTGTCGCCACACTAGCCAAGGTGGTAATCCTGCGGATTTACTCACTTAATTTTGAATGGTTGACGCTACTTTGTCTTATTGCTCTACTGGCAGCCATGACCCTTGGTGGCTGGTTTGTTCAAAATGCATACGCAAAGGGACCACCTGATCTAGTAATCGCTGGGCTCACTGTGATTGATCCTATGGTTGCGGTAACCATCGCGATTATCGTGCTAGGCGAAGCTCAACAGTCAAACCTTTGGACTTCAATCGGCTTTGCTGTGACAGGAATCATCTCTGTGGCAGGCGTTTGGCTGCTTTCGAAAGTGCATCCGGAACTCGCCAATAAAGCCAAGGCTCAGCGGTAAAATCTTCTAGTGCCCGTAAAACCTAAGCCCCTGACGATAGTCATTGGCGCCGACACTTTCCCACCAGACATAAATGGTGCTGCCCGATTCGCAGAGCGACTTGCCGGTGGTTTGGCTAGACATGGTCACGACGTGCACATCATTGCACCTGCTTTCAACGATAAACACGGCACTTTCACTGAAATTCACGATGGTTCGAAGATGACGGTTCATCGAATCAAGAGCTACCGTTTGCTCCAGCACGCGACCCTGAGGTTCATCTGGCCATTTACGCTCAAGTCAAAAACCGATGCCTTGCTCCAGCGAATCACGCCAGATGCGGTTCACATTCAGTCACACCTCATTGTGGGCCGTTACTTGGTAAAAAGCGCAAAGGAACAAGGCATTCGCGTTCTAGCCACCAACCACATCATGCCTGAAAACCTAATTAAGTATTCGGTCATCATTCCTAAGTTCTTGGAAAAATTTGCCATGAACTTGGCTTGGAAAGATGCAGGCCGAATCCTTAAGAAGGTGGATTTCATCACGACACCTACTCGTCGAGCCGCCGAACTTCTTGAGGCCGCTGCCGGGGTGTCCGACGTGCTCGCAATTTCCTGTGGAATCGATTCTTCCAAGTTTGCCAATGCCACTCCCACCAGCAACAAGAATCCTAGAATCCTGTTTTTGGGTCGCCTCGACTACGAGAAGCACATTCACAACTTGCTCGAAGCTGTTGCCAAGCTTCCAAAGGAACTTAATACGCAGGTTGAAATTGTTGGCAATGGTGGCGAACGCAAGAATCTAGAAAAACTCGCACAAGATCTTGGAATTGCCAAACAGGTTACTTTCTTCGGTCACATTTCGGAAGAAGAACTGCCAAAGGCTTATGAGCGAGCAACATTGTTTGCAATGCCTTCGATTGCTGAGCTTCAAAGTATCGCGACAATGGAGGCTATGGCATCGGGTAGGCCAGTGGTGGCAGCTGATGCTATGGCCCTACCGCATTTGGTACACGATGGCGACAATGGATATCTTTTCCCGCCGGATGATGTCGATGTATTTGCCGACCGACTAATGCGCGTTTTGACTGCAGACAAAAAGGAACTCGAGAGACTTAGTGAAAACTCGCTCTACTTGATTCAATCGCACGACATCGAACGTACCTTGGCGATTTTTGAAGGTTTGTATCGCGGCGATCAAGATGCCGCTCGCACCTCAGACGACAACCACGAGGACTACCTGCTTCCTATTGGAAGGCTTAACGCACGCCTTCACAAACAGATGGTTGCTTTGAGGGCTCAGACAGTTGCCTTGCGTGCTGCATCTCTAAGCCTCGTAGACAAGGCAGAAGAAGCAGTTGATGAGATGCGTGACAAGTTGGAAGAGCTTCGCGATGAGATGCTCCAGCGAACCAAAAAGGCAAACAAGCGAGTGGTCATAACGGCCAAGAAGGTTACCCGGAGGGCGAAGCAGGTACTGAAAAATACCGCCGAAAGCCTCAAATCTGATGACTAAACTCATCAGGCGGGGGAGTTAGCTCAGCCGGTTAGAGCAGCGGACTCATAATCCGTCGGTCGCGGGTTCAAGTCCCGCACTCCCCACCAGCACATTCGTACTTGCGGAATTCGCATCCGTGAGCGTAATCTGAGGTTCTCGCTTACACAGGCACAGGTCGTTGGGGAAGACGTACCTAGGTTCTGGAGGCGAAATGAACGGTATTTCTACCCAGGGCATGGTTTTTATTCACAGTGCCCCTCGGGCTCTACTGCCACACCTTGAGTGGACGATGGGGCGCATTCTTGGTGGTCCGGTTAGCCCGCGTTGGCTTCCGATTGGTCCTGCCCAATTCCGCACTGAATTTCACTGGCAGGGCGATGATTTCGCCGGCACGGATCTGACTTCGCAGCTTATGGGTTGGAAATCAATTCGCTTTGAGGTAACCACGGACAACTATCGCTGGTCGTTTACACCAAAGCTTGGTTTGTTTCATTCTGAAACCGATGCTGCCGGAAACCTTCTCGTCAATGAATTTAGGTTGAAGGAAGCCCTACAAACTGCTGGGTCCAATGCAATCGAATTGCAACGCCAAATGCGAATGCTTATGGGGCAGCCTTGGGATGATGAGCTAGAGCAATTCAGAATGCAAGGAGCTGACGCTCCGATTATTTGGTTGAAGTCAGCTTCGAATTAGTTGTAGCTGCGAAACGCGATTACTGCGTTGTGGCCACCGAAACCGAATGAGTTTGAGATTGCGAGAATCGGACCATCTGGCAGCTTGCGTGGTGAGGTAACAACATCTAGAGGGATCTCTGGATCCTGATTTTCGAGGTTTATTGTTGGCGGGGCAGTGCGCTCATGAAGCGCCAAAACTGTGAAGATCGCTTCAATTGCCCCAGCTCCACCAAGTAGGTGGCCAGTGCTTGACTTGGTTGCAGAGAAGCAGATGTTCTTTAGGTGATCGCCAAAGACTCGCTTCAGAGCAACGTACTCTGCAATGTCGCCAACCGGGGTTGAGGTGGCGTGCGCGTTGATGTGAACCACTTCTTCAAGTTTGGCGTTGGCCTGCTTGAGTGCCGCGATAACCGCGCGAGCCGCTCCTGCTCCCTCTGGGTCTGGTGCGGTGATGTGGTGGGCGTCGCTAGTAACTGCGCCGCCAACTAGTTCTGCATAAATCTTTGCGCCACGAGCCTTAGCGTGCGACTCGGTTTCTAGTACCAGAGCTCCAGCTCCTTCACCCATCACGAAACCATCTCGAGCCGTGTCGTATGGGCGACTCGCCTTGGTTGGGTTTTCGTTGTTACGAGAAAGCGCATGCATTGATGCGAAAGCAGCAATTGGCAGCGGGTGGATTGCTGCCTCGGCGCCACCGGCAACCACAACATCAATCTCCCCGCTTTGCAGTCGCAGGATCGCATTGGCAATTGCCTCGGTGCTCGAAGCACAGGCTGAAACTGAAGTGCGCACTCCACCGCGAGCCGCGATGTCCATGCCGATTGCTGCGGCTGGACCGTTTGGCATAAGCATAGGAACTGTCATTGGTAGCACGCGACGCGGACCGCTCTCTTTGAGCACGTCGTAGGCGTCTAGTAGGGTCCAGACACCACCGATTCCGGTAGCGAATTCAACTGAAAGTCGTTCTGGGTCGACTTCAGGCTTACCGGCGTCGGCCCAGGCCTCGCGTGCGGCGATTAGGGCGAATTGGCTGGAAGGATCTAGTCGCTTTGTCTCAGGGACACTCAAAACTTCTTTGGCTTTGACTTTGGCCTGGCCGGCAAAAGTCACTGGCAACTGGTGAAGTTCAACCCAAGGCTGTTCCAGGGTGGAGATGCCTGACTCACCGGCTAGCAGCGCTTTCCAGGTTGAGTGAACGTCGCCGCCGAGTGGGGTGGTAGCCCCAAGCCCGGTGACAACAATTTTTTGAGACAAAGTAGATACGCCTTACTGAGCGTTTGTGATGAAGCTAACTGCGTCGCCCACGGTCTTTAGGTTTGCAACTTCATCTTCAGGAATGGTTACACCGAACTTGCCCTCGGCGTTCATAACGATGGTCAACATTGAGATTGAGTCGATGTCGAGGTCGTCAACAAATGACTTGTCAAGCTGAACTGAGCTGGTGTCGATACCGGTCTCTTCGTTTACG
>JBEGPH010000044.1:0-7200 GCA_041181555.1 Actinomycetota bacterium
CCAGGCAAAACAAATTATTCAGAACACTTACAGTTATTGACCTGCGCGCAGTGACGGATATGGAACCAAAATGCACATTCTTGACTCAGTAGACGCAGCTAGCCTGAAGTCTGACATCCCAACCTTCCGTGTTGGTGACAACGTTAAGGTTCACGTAAACATCATCGAAGGTAACCGTAGCCGTGTGCAGGTTTTCCAGGGTGTTGTAACTCGTCGTTCAGGCGAAGGTGTTCGCGAGACTTTCACAGTTCGTAAGGTCAGCTTCCAGGTTGGCGTAGAGCGTACTTTCCCAGTTCACTCACCAGTAATAGAGAAGATCGAAGTTGTAACCAAGGGTGACGTCCGTCGCGCTAAGTTGTACTACCTTCGCGACCTACGCGGCAAGAAGGCAAAGATCAAGGAAAAGCGCGACAACGCATAAGTCTGCGTTTAGTCTTCTGCTATGACAGACCTCGGGCCTGGCCCATCAGTTTCTAAAGAAAAAGCACCTCGCACTCTGCGACAGAAATTTCGTCGTGCAAAGAAAAACATTTTTGTTTCATTCTTTGTAGACCTAATTGTCATAATCGCAACCGCGCTGGTGCTTTCTCTTTTAGTAAAAACTTTCCTAGTTCGCTCATTCTTTATTCCAAGTGGTTCTATGGAATCCACATTGATGATCGATGACCGAATCATCGTGAATGAGTTGGTTCCAGAGGTCATCCCGCTTCAACGCGGAGATGTTGTAGTTTTCCAAGACCCGGGAAATTGGCTTGGAACACCAGAAGTTGTTCAGCGCACGCCGCTTGAGCAAGTTGGCGATTTCTTTCTGTCATCATTCGGTTTGATTGCCCCAGATTCAAAACAGCACCTGGTTAAGCGCGTTATCGGTATTGCGGGCGACCACATAGTGTGCACCGGACCTGATGCCAAACTGCAAATCAACGGCGTTGCACTCACCGAACCTTATGTAAATAAAGGCGCACGACAGTGTGGCATGGCTTTCGACATCACTGTGCCCAAGAATTCAATCTGGGCTATGGGCGACAACCGCGACAACAGCACTGACTCGCGCTATCACCAAGATCTCCCCAGCAAGGGATTTGTCGACCTAAAGTATGTCGTTGGCCGCGCATTCGTGGTTTCGTTCCCATTCAGTCACTGGGCTTGGTTGGACAACTATCCAAATGTCTACAAAGACATCCCCAAGCCTTAGTCTCGAACACACCCTGTTCGAATCCGGTGCCAAGTATGTGCTCGGCATCGATGAGGTTGGCAGAGGAGCAATCGCCGGCCCGGTAGCCGTTGGCGTTGCAGTAATTGACATCGCAAAACTTTCCGAACCTTGGCCTGCCAAGCTCCGCGACAGTAAGTTACTCAGTGAAAAAGTGCGCGAAGAACTTTTCGAGCCAACCGGCCAATGGGTTTCGCAATGGGCTGTCGGTATGGCCAGTGCCAAAGAAATCGACGATCAGGGAATCGTGTGGTGTCTTGAAGCCGCCGCCAAACGTGCGATTGACCAACTCAACGTCAACTTTGGTGAGGTTCACGCAATCCTCGATGGAAGTCACAACTGGCTGGCACGAGCGCCTTTCAAGGTAAAGGTTCAGACCAAAGCCGACCGGGACTGCGCGAGTGTTGCCGCTGCCTCAGTGTTGGCCAAGGTAACACGCGACCGGCTGATGATTGACCTAGGTAAAGACTTCAACGGTTATGGGCTTGAAGGGCACAAGGGTTACGCGAGTGCTAGTCACATAGCTGCTCTCAGAGAGCTTGGCCCTAGCCAAGAACATCGTCTTACCTGGCTAACCCGCATCCTGACTGACTCGGATTTGACTGTCACCGAGGAGGCGTAAACTCTCACCATGGACGAGAACGAAATCGAAGAGTATGACCGCGATGCCGAACTAGCCCTATATAAGGAATACCGCGCCATTGTCGGCACCTTCAAATACGTGATCGAAACCGAGCGCCGCTTTTACCTCGCCAACGAAGTTCAGCTAAATCGAGTGGACACCCCTAACGACTTCTATTTCGAACTCAACATGCAGGATGTTTGGGTTTGGGACATCTACCGTACCGATCGCTTCGTAAAGAGCGTGCGAGTACTCACCTTCAAAGACGTCAACGTCGAAGAACTAAGCGGCAAGGCCTATGAATTGCCGAAGGAATTCGCGGTAGGCGAATAGTCCACAGGCTTCTTTATCCACAGTTTCTTAATCCCGAATTTAAGAGTTAGCCAAGTTACGCATTCTTAATGCGTGAACAGAAATACTCAAGTTGGAAAATACGGCGAAGATCGCGCGTGTGAGTTTTTAGAGCGCCTTGGTTACAAAGTTATTGATCGCAATTGGCGCTGCAGTGCGGGCGAAATTGATGTCATTGCTCACGACGAAAATTGCCTGGTATTTGCCGAGGTAAAGACCCGTACTCGAGTTGGTTTCGGCCACCCATTCGAAGCAATCACTTCAGCAAAAATGCGCACCATGCGGCAACTGGTTGGTGAGTGGTGCAAGGCCCATCAAGTTTCGAGTGCTCAGGTGAGGCTTGACGCGGTCAGTGTTCTATTGACTGGCGGAAAAGTCCACATCGAGCACCTGAAGCAGGTTTTCTGATGAGTCTGGCAAAGACATTTTGCATAAGTTTGATCGGACTCACCGGCACGCTTATAGAAGTTGAAGCAGACATATCATCCAACCTCCCTGGTTTTGTTCTAGTTGGCCTGCCTGATGCATCTCTTAGCGAAGCCACCGCCAGGGTTCGAGCTGCGACAGCAAATAGCAAAGCTCCTCTTCCAAACCGCAAGGTCACTGTCAATCTGTCTCCAGCTTCGGTGCCAAAATTTGGATCAGTTTTCGACTTGGCAATTGCAATTGCCGCTCTAGCAGCAGCGGGCAAAGTAACCGACGAAAGCATCGCAGGCACCGTATATTTTGGGGAACTCGGTTTAGATGGCTCAATTAGGCCAGTGAGTGGAGTGCTGCCTGCCGTTATGTCAGCCAAGCGTGAAGGTTTCCGAAGAGTAGTTGTTCCAATGTCAAATCTCGCTGAGGCAAAACTCATAGAGGGCATAGAAGCGATCGGGGCATCGCACCTTACTCAAGTGCTCAGCATGCACGGCTTAGAAATTCAGGTCGTTGACTCCCCAGTGCGAGATTCCAGCGACCAGCAAATTACTGTTCCCGCAAAAATCGACATAAGTGAAATTCACGGTCAAGATGCCGTTGTGGAATCGATGATTGTTGCCGCTGCAGGCGGGCATCACATGTTGATGGTTGGACCACCCGGGGTAGGGAAAACCATGATGGCCGAAAGATTGACCACAATTCTTCCTGATCTTTCACTTGAACAGTCACTCGAAACCACCGCAATTCATTCGGTCTCCAAGGTTCGAGGTAGGGTCGGGGCCAATCTGATAACCAGGCCGCCGTTTGAAGCTCCACATCACACAGCCTCTGCATCATCTCTTGTAGGGGGAGGGCTCGGCACGCCAAGCCCAGGTCTAATCTCCCTTGCGCACAACGGCGTTCTATTTTTAGATGAAGCTCCCGAATTTCAAACTCCCACACTCGAGTCGTTGAGGCAGGCGCTAGAGAAAGGCCAAGTTTCGCTAGCAAGATCGGCTGGTATCGCAACTTTTCCTGCAAGGTTCCAATTAGTTCTCGCTGCCAATCCTTGTCCTTGCGGGCATGCAATGACAGTAAATCGAAATTGCACCTGCAGTGCGCATTCGAAAAACCGCTATCTGAATCGGCTTTCTGGGCCGCTGCTGGATCGGATAGACATTCGGTTGAAGGTGAGACCGGTGAATGCGGCACAGGTTGAGATTTCGCGACAGAATTCCAATCGCGTTTCGAGTTCACAGGCAAAGGCAAGAGTGATTTCTGCCAGATCGCAATTGATGGAGAGATTATCTCCCCTTGGATATCAGCTAGTCACACATGTTCCGCCAAATCAGCTTCGAAGTGTCGTTCGTCCCTCCAAATCAGCGACTCGTAGCATCGATGGAGCACTGGCTCGGGGTGGATTGAGTATGCGGGGCTATGACAGGTGTATCCGGATTGGTTTGACCGTAGCCGCCCTAGATGGTCGAGATGAAATACAGGCTTCCGATCTAGATCAAGCATTCCTACTTCGAGGCTCGGATGAAGTGATGGTTGCGGCATGACAATAAATTTAAAAATCTCGGATTCGAAACTTCAAAATCTGATGCTGGATCTGGTAATCGACGACACCAACATAATCAACTCTTTTGCGCGTGCGGTTTGGTCTTTGATCACCGAACCAGGCGACACTTTTGCCGCAGCATTGATATCTAGTCTCGGACCTAAGGTTGCTCTCGAAGCGGAGGTCAACCGGATATCTGCCAAAAAGTATGCAGACTTGCTTCGCTCTGCAGGTTTTGAAGATAAAGCCGGTGACCGCTTCAAGAATTTGGACTCTTTACTTGTAGATGCTCGAGAAAGATGGCAGCCAAGACTAAAGCTCTCCAATGTGGAATCAATGCTCAACGCAGCCAGGATTGCGAAGGCGAAACTACTCACCTCGGCTTCGCCCCTGTGGCCAGAGCAGTTAGACGATTTAAATCTTGGCGCACCACACTGCTTGTGGGTAAGGGGTAACCCGGCAAAAATCGTCTCCGCAAGTAAATCCATGGCTATCGTTGGCGCCAGACAAGCAACCAGTTACGGAGAATGGGTAACTACAGAAATCGTCTCGGCCGCAGCACCAGAAGATATCGCGATAATTTCTGGCGGCGCATATGGAATTGATGCTGTTGCTCACAGATCAGCGTTGGCGCTTGGAGTGCCCACAATTGCAATCATGGCTGGTGGCGTTGACCGACTATACCCAAGTGGCAACACCGAACTATTGCGCGGAGTTATGGCGGAAGGGGTAGTGATTTCAGAGCAGGCTCCAGGCAGCAATCCAACCAAGTGGCGCTTTTTGCAGCGAAATCGTCTAATTGCTGCTCTCTCCAGCGCAACAATCGTGGTCGAAGCCGGAAAGAGATCTGGCGCGATCAACACGGCTCACCATGCGACCGAATTGCATCGACCACTCGGGGTTATTCCGGGTCCAATTAGCTCACCGGCATCGGTTGGTTGTCACAACCTAATTCGAGAGAATCCAGAGTCATTGCTGACCTCTGCTTCTGATGCGGTTGCGTTAGTTACCGGCAATTGGATGCCCGAAAGCTTTGATGATCAACCCGTCGGCCCGCTGGAAACCAGAGCCTTAGATGCAATGGGTCGCAATCAGATTCAAGAGTCTGAAATCGCAAAAAGGGCGGGATTAACTGTTCGCGAGCTGATCACGGCCCTGGGGCGACTGCAACTTCTAGGGCTTGTCGCACAAGGCGAGAGGGGTTGGTGCAAACTAACCTGAAGACATGACTAACCAATTGAAGACAGCGGCAGCTGCTTTTGCCGACTACCTTCAGTCGGCCAGGGGATATTCGAAACATACGGTCAAGGCTTACGAAACCGACGTTTTGGACTTGGTTATTTGGTTAGAAAAGCAAGAGGTCAGCGGCATTGCCGATATTTCTTTGGATTTGGTCCGAGAGTGGCTTTACGAGTTGGATCAAAAGGGGCTTACCAAAACAACTTTGGCAAGAAAGAGTGCAGCTATCAGAGCCTTTAGTGCCTGGCTTGCCAAGACTAACGAGATTGATGTTGATTTTGCGCAGCGCCTTAAATCACCAAAGACAGGCAGATCTCTTCCAAAAGTTGTTTCGAGAGAAACGCTCAACGAGATATTTGAAAAACTCCAGCCGAAGGCGACAGCGGATAACCCAAATGGAATTCGCGATTTGCTTTCTATTGAATTGCTTTATGCTTCCGGTTGTCGCGTGAGCGAATTGGTTGGCTTGAATTTGGAAGATGTTGATTATTCAAGAAACATTTTGCGAGTGATGGGTAAAGGCGCAAAACAGAGAATGGTTCCGTTTGGATTGCCAGCGAGAGAAGCGTTGGACATGTGGATCAAAGTTGGCCGGGCTCAAATTGCAAATGAAAAGAGCGGGCAAGCACTTTTGGTAAATTCTCTCGGCAAACGTCTTGGCGTGCGGCAGGTTTACGCGCTGGTCGCTTCACTCCTTGAAGGAACCCCAACTGGCGTAGCTGGTCCTCACTCCTTGAGGCACTCGGCAGCTACGCATTTACTTGACGGTGGAGCAGATCTTCGTGCTGTTCAAGAGTTATTGGGTCACTCGAGTTTGGGTACCACGCAGATTTACACGCACGTTTCGGTTGAGCGATTGAAGTCTGGATATCAGAAGGCTCATCCGAGAGCTTAGAGATATGGCAGCAGCACCGACGGCGCCAGCGCTCCATAGCGGACAATCGGCGACAGGTAGCCGTGACTAGTTCTTAGTGAAAAGTGCAGGCACAAGATATCTGAGCAATGCTGCTTGTAATTGACCGAAGCAGGGCACACTGAGCCGATTAACTCGCCTGCCGCTATTTGCTTACCCGCCGGTAGATATCCGCAGGCAGGCTCGAATTCAATCTGTTCGCCAGATTGGGTCTCAAGACTCAGCACCGGACGATCCACCAAAATTTGATTGAACCTAATAGTTGCGTCTACTGGGCTAAATATGGGCTGACCATTCTGCACCTGATAGTCCACACCGCGATGACCAGCGGAATAGTCACTGTTCGGTTGCCGGTAGGGGCGGATTAGATGGATAGGGGCCTCCAGGGGAGGTTGCCAAACTGGCAAGTCCGAAGCCTTAGCTCCCGTGGACTGTTGCCAGGTGAGAGCCATAGCCAAGGCTAGAGCGAGGCCGCCGAACATTCGCACCCTTTTGAATTGATTCATAGTTTGAGAATGCTCCGATTTACGAGTCTTGGGTTGACCACCTGGAAATCTGTGGATAACTTTTGGCCAATTGTCCGCCCTTTGGCCTAGCGGCAGTCCGAAACCCGCTGTTATGCTTGTATCTAGCGGCATCCGCTAAATCAAACCTCTTTAGAGACCTTGGTTTTGCTGTGCCGACTTCGCGTGTCGAGAACATACGAATTCATCAGTGGCTATTTCGGTAGTCGGAATTCGATGCGACACCAGGTGTGATGAGCAACCGCTCAAAACAAATAACTGAAATAAGGAGAAACTGCCATGGCAGTCGTAACAGTACGCCAGCTCCTCGACTCAGGTGTTCACTTCGGACACCAGACTCGTCGCTGGAACCCAAAGATGCGTCGCTTCATTTTGACC
>JBEGPH010000045.1:0-7089 GCA_041181555.1 Actinomycetota bacterium
ATTGCCTCAGCGATTTCTTGAGCGGTGTATTTGAAATTAGCGACCATAGCTCACCTGCTCAATTAGGTGCAGTGAACAAGAACCAAATCCGTGATCGGCATTGCAGTGCTCGGTAATTTTTGCCGTGAAAACCTGATCACGCATGGTCATACCCTCGGTGATTTCTCCAAGCTGTGCCATAAATGCAGCATGTAACTCTGGATTGTCTTTGATGGAATCTTGCTTGGCAACCACCTGGGCTTCTTTGGTGCCAACTTCAAGCAGAACCGCACCGGCTAGCTGCGGATCGGTTTGCAATTGCGGAATGTCTTCGAATCGCTCCTCCAGCGCAGCCAACTGATATACACCGAGCTGCGGGTTGGTTTCGACATCTTTTTTGATTGGGTATTTAGAAGTTTTCAAATCAGCAATGACGATGTCGCCGTTTGGATAAATTTCAATTCGGTCGACTTTGCCTCGCACGTGTGCACCGGCAACTTCTAAGTTGAAGCCAACCTCTCGCCCGATAACTTTGCCGCCCGCAGTTTCAAACGAAGTCAAATATCCAAGAAGCTTGCTAATCATTCGACCCACTCGACGACGCTCAGCGGCCTCCTGCCAATCAGAATCAAATTCAACCGTGTGCCACTTGGAATCGATGATTTGCCAGAATGCTTTTTCGTCGATTGTGGTGGCCGTCTCGAGTACTTCGTGCATCAATGTGCCCACACGAGTCTTGAAGTTTTGATCGCTACCGCCGTGAGCCGAGATAAACCAGTGCAGCGGGCAGCGCAGGAAGTTTTCTAGTTCGGATGGGTGCAGCACCAGACGGTTAGGGTCGTCTTCGCCCACGCCAAGCTCGGCGAGCGGCGCGGTGGTGGAAGGCTCGATCAGGCCGTACCAAGAATCTGGGTGAGCCCCCGGTACTCCCTCGTTGGCTAGTCGGGCAAGGTGAATAGCGATACCCATGCGCTCGCCATCGGTCTTGGCCAAAATCAGGTTTTTGCGCAGGCTTCCAACGAGGCCGCGAAGTGTCAGGCGATCCTGCGTGTATTCCTCGGCTTCGACATCGTGGCCGGCCAAGGCACGCACGAACTGCGATACCTGCTCTTCTTCGGTGTCGATTGCTGAAACCAAAAGTTTCTCGGTGGCGGCACCAACCGCCTTGTAGAGCATGCGCAGTTCTGAAGGAAGCTCCGAACGCTGCTGGGTAGCCAAATCGGCTTTTGGATTCTGCAGCAATATTCCGAGCTGCTGTGCCCCTAGCAAAGATGAGCGCGGACGAAGGTTTGGCCAGATACCTTCTTGCATGTGAGCGAGTGCCAGCACTTTGAATCGTCGGCCGATAAGCCCGGCAGGAGTGAGGAGCGACACACTGTGTTGTGCGTTAGCCGAAAAGCCAAGCGTGTCTTCCGGCAGTTTTAATGAAAGCTGCTGCTCGACAAATTCGATAGCGGTGCCAAGTGGATTGCGCTCGACATAACGCGCCGCCGCACCAAAGAGTGCCACCACCGAATCAAGATTGCGTGCCACTTGAAGCGCCACTTCGTCTGAACCGATCGCCTGCTTTGGCCAGGTTTTCGATGGCGCGCTGTTCGACCAGGCGTGCCATAGCAAATCTTCTACTGTGGTTTCTGGTTTTGCAGCCAGTTCGCGAAGCTCAAAAAATAGTTCGACGAGTTTTTGCGCTCGCTTACCTTCTACCGTTTCGATAGTTGCCGCTGAACCTGGGGCCAAGAACAATTCGGCAAGTAGATCTTGGCTGGTGCGAGTGCCTCCTGCCATAACCTCTTGGCTGCGCAAACTTCTGCGTAATCGTCGAAGCGTAATTGCATCGAAACCTGAAATAGGTGAGGTGAATAAATCGATTGCTACTTCGTAACTCACCTGGGATTTGGCAAGGACCTGTTTGAGCAATTTCAAATAGCTGGCCGAACCAAACTCATCTTTCAGCGCAGTGCGAGCACCAATAATTCGCACCGGCACCGATTCTGCTGCCAAAGCGTTTTCCAATTCTTCTAGTTCGTCTACCGAGCGGGCAACGACTGCCATGTCTTTCCAGTCCACACCTTGCTCTAGGTGAGTAAATCGCAATTGGTTGGCCAGCCAAGCCGACTCTTCCTGCTGAAGGGTGAAGACCTTCGCTGTGACAGTGTGGTCTTCTGCCAGCTGGGCCGGAGGCGTGAAGCCCTTGCGCTGCGGGCCAGCCTTGGCCACCGGAATGCGCGGTGTGATGCGGCTAATCGCAGCGGCGATACCTGCCGGATGAGTTGCGTGCGACGGATAAATGTAGAACTGCACGAAATCACGCTTGCCTGCAATATCTTTGCCGAGCTCGTGCATCATTTCTGGGTCGGCGGCACGGAAACCGAGTGTGGTGACATCTGGATCACCAAACATCACCAAGCCGGCACCGCGAGAGCAAAGTGTGCTGATCAATTTCTTAGCAGCCGGAGTGAGCTCTTGTGCATCATCAAGCAAAATCTGCTGAACGCCAGCGAGTTGTGCCGGCCACTCGTAATCTTCGAGTAACTTTGCCGCTTCAACCAAAAGCGCCGATGGGTCGTAGCGATGTGGCGTGATAGCCAACTCGGCTAGATAGTGCTGGTACAAATCGGCGGCAACATTCCACTCCGGCTTTTTCTTTTCACCGGCAAGTGCCCGAAGCTTTTCAGGCGAAACCGAATACTCAATCGCTACCGCTAACAAGTCGCGCAGCTCGGCACGGAACCCATTGAGCCCAAGTGAATTTCTAGAAAGTTGCTTCGGCAGTGCAGAAATTTGTAATCCGCCAGCTACTACCCTTTGCAAAATACTTTCGAGAATTGCATCTTGCTCGGCGCCGGTAACCAACTCCGGCAATTTGCTTCCGGTTTCAATCGCGTGGTGGCGAATGATGGCAAAGGCAATCGAACTAAGTGATCTGGCAAGTGGGCCAAGCGTGGCGCCCTGGTAACTAAGAGCGAGTTCGTCGCGAAGTTTGTTGGCCGCAAAACGGTTGGCCGCAATAACCAGAATCTGCTCGGGCTTGTGCTGTTTTGCCAAGCGCAGAAACAGTGCCTTAAGAGCCGTGGTTTTTCCGCTGCCCGGCCAGCCCACCGCGAGCGCGACCGAACCCATCGGCAGTGCCGCAACGGCAGCCTGCCCCTCTGACAGCTCTAACTCGAGAGTGTCGTCGGAGACCGCGTGCTTGCGAAATTGCGCGGTGATAGGGGCCCCAGATTTCTTCATTAGTCGAGAGGATACTCGAGGCCACCGACATTCTTAGCCGGGCATCATCCCCGCAATGTCGTAATCTATAGAGGTTGAGCGAAAGGTAGCCATGGAGATTCGAATTGGCATAAAGAATGCAGGACGCGAACTGGCCTTTGAGTCAGACCTATCTGCAAGCGAGATCGAAGCAGCCGTGGCCAACGCTCTTGCCGGTGGCAGCAAGGTGCTCTCACTGAGCGACAACAAGGGCCGCAAGTTCGTGGTTCCGGCTGACGCTCTGGCATACCTCGAGATTGGCGCTGAAGAATCGCGCCGGGTTGGATTCATCGCCTAATGGAAATCGCATTCCTAGTTGTTTACGCAGCCATCCTTGGCTTGGTATCTCCATACGTTGGTCTAAAGAGCGAGAAGTACGGCTCACTCGTGCCAGCCACCGCAGCTTTCCTAGCCGGTGCTCTGCTCTGGACCATCCTGACCTGGGTTGGCATGTCACACACCGAGGGTTGGATCTGGACCATCGTTATGGTGGCAATGCCGGCAGCGATGTGGTTTGGTCCGAAGCGTCTCGAAGCACTTCGCAAGTAATTTAAGCGGTTAGACCCAGTGCGTCCATGCGCACCGAGTGCGCCGCAATCAATTCGCTAATCAGCGGTTCAAGTTTTGAATAGGCCTGAAGGTTAACTTCGCGTTCCTGCTCGATGCTCAACTTCGCAGTCTTGGTAATTCCGGCAAGTTTGCGGTTGTCAAAAGTAGCGCGAAGTTCAAGCAAAACATCACCCATCAAACGACGACCCCAGAGCGCCAGGCGCGATGACAACTGCGGGTCAGCTTGCATCGATTCCAAGAGCACCTTGGTCGCATACTTTTCGAGAGTCTTGTCGCTAAGCGCTTTTTCCACCGCTGCTCGAGTGGTGGCATCCAACCCGATTGCCAAGCGCTTATAGAAGTCGTTTAGCAATCCGCTAACCAGATAAATCTTGATGATGGCTTCGTAGAAATCCATTCCGGCAAGACGAGAATGGAAAGTTTCGATGCGCTCCACATATGGATCCATGGCATCGGTGGGGTCGACAGCCTGAGCCGCTAGCAACTTGGCGATTGCGCGATACTGCTCAAAGCATTTTGCCGATGCTTCAGACAGCGCTGCCTTGTATTGGGTAGTTGGTGCGTACTTGAGTTCGTTGGTGAGAATTTCGAACTGCGAAAGCTGAAGGTAGGCAAGCTGACCGAGGAACTTCTTCGGTTCAGGTGTGTATGGCTTGAGGTTTACCTTTTCGGTGTTGCGAGCTGCACGATCTTCGCGAGCCGGAAGCGTGAACTTATTCACGCGAGGCAGTAGGCGCTTGATCCAGTCGAACATGGTTTCTAGGATACCCGCCCCCTCAAAATGCCCAGCCGGTAGGCTATGAGGAGCACTATCTGTGCTTTTAGGAGAATCCTTGAATTTTCGCGAATTGGGCATCGACCAAGATATCGCTGACGCCTTAGAAACAAAGGGCATCACCCAGCCTTTCCCTATCCAGGAGCAGGCCATCCCTGTCGCCCTGACCGGCCAGGACGTCATCGGCCAGGCCAAGACCGGTACCGGTAAGACCTTCGGCTTCGGCCTTCCGCTGATCCAGAGCCTCGGACTAAACCCTGAGCCTGGCGCCAAGGCGCTCGTTGTTGTGCCAACCCGTGAACTTTGCATTCAGGTTGCCGAAGACCTCAAGCTCGCCACCAGCAACCGCTCAACTACCGTGGCAGCAATCTATGGCGGTAAGTCATACGAGGGTCAGGTTGCAGAGATCGACGCCGGTGCACAAATTATTGTTGGCACCCCAGGGCGCCTCATCGACCTCAGCAAGCAGAAGAAACTCGACCTCGGCAACATCCGTTTCATGGTGCTCGACGAAGCCGACGAAATGCTCGACCTCGGATTCCTGCCAGACGTCGAAAAACTTTTTGCCTACACTCCAGACGGACGCCAGACCATGTTGTTCTCGGCAACCATGCCAGGCGCAATCGTCACAATGGCTCGCAAATACCAGAACCGTCCGATTCACATCCGCGCCAACGAACCTGACGAAGGTCACACCAAGGCCGACATCAAGCAGTTCATCTACCGTGCACACGCACTCGACAAAGACGAAGTGGTTGGTCGAATTCTTCAGGCCGAAGGTCGCGGTAAAACCGTTATTTTCTGCAAGACCAAACGTCAGGCATCAAAGGTTTCTGAAGAACTAATTGATCGCGGCTTCAACGCCTGCGCACTTCACGGCGACATGTCGCAGGAAGCTCGCGAACGTTCGATGGCGGCATTCCGCGCCGGTAAGAAAGACATTTTAGTTTCCACCGAAGTTGCAGCGCGAGGCATCGACGTCGACGACGTCACTCACGTAATCAACTACACCGTGCCCGAAGATGAAAAGGCATTCTTGCACCGCGTTGGCCGCACCGGTCGCGCTGGCCGCACCGGAATCGCCGTCACCTTTGTCGACTGGGAAGACCTAGTTCGTTGGAAGCACATCAACGAAGCACTCGAATTCGGTCAACCAGAACCAACCGAAACCTACTCGAGCAGCGCTCACCTATTTGAAGACCTCAACATCACCCCTGGCACCAAGGGTCGTCTGCGCGCATCAACCGCACAGCCAAAGGCACCGGGTGGCCAGAGTTCACGCAACCAGAAAGACGGCAAGAGTAACTCGCGCAAGTCTCACTCAGCGGGGTCTCAGCGCAGCCTCGACTCCGCTCAGAGTTCGCACGGCACAGGCGAGCACCCTCGCCCACGCACTGATCGTCAGCGCACCCGCACTCGCAAAACTAACTAGCGGCGACTAGCCAACCATCTGACTAGCACCACTAGCCAGAGGATTATTGCCACTAACAGCAACAGTGTGCCGCCATAAATTAGCGTCAAGTTTGTGATTCCCGGAACGCTGCCTATCCAACTGGATGCGACACCTAGCACCGTGACCGCAATTGTCCATGAAATCAATTTCACAAGTACGCCTTAGTACCCGTGCCCTGCTCCAGGATTCGATGAAGCATTTCCTCGCTCGTGGTGTTGTCACCAAGTCTTGCGGTCTTACCGGTCTTGCCGTGATAGTCACTCGAGCCGGTGATGATCAAATCGTGTTTCTTAGCCAGCACGATTAGCCAATCGCGAGCATCTTCTTCTACGTCGTAGTGATACGCCTCGAAGCCGGCGATGCCTCGTTCGATCATGGCTTCGTAGTGCGCCAGTGGAAAACCAAATTCTTTGGGTGGTCGCTTTCCACGCGAGAGCGGGTGAGCCAGAATCGGCACACCGCCTGCCGCGCGAATCAAATCGATTGCTTCCATGGTGTCTGGCACTCCGCGATTCGGCACCGAGTACTTTTTAGTCTTTACCCAAATTTCTTCGAACACTTCATTGCGGTGAGCGAAGTGTCCTTTTTTGATGAGTGCGTCGGCTACTGCGGGACGCCCTGGAGTGGCGCCTTCTTCAAGCTCTTCCAAAACGTCTTGCCATTCGATGTTGTAGTCGGCTGCGACAAGTTCCACGATCGACTGCAATCGCTTCTCGCGACTCAACACTGTTTCTTCGAGTGCGTATTTCAATGCCGCGTGATTTGGATCTGGCAAATAGGCAAGCATGTGCATGCCGAAGCTAGTGTCTGGCAGGTGCACGCGAGTGGATACTTCGATGCCGGGCACGAATCCGATGCCTTCGTTTTTAGCGGCAACTGCCGCCTCGGCCCAACCGTGCGTGGTGTCGTGATCGGTGAGTGCGAGCACATCAATACCGGCAAGCTTGGCTTCTGCGAAAACAGTGCTGACTGATTCCTTGCCATCGCTGCAGGTGCTGTGTGCGTGCAGGTCGATCTTCATTCGACCAGCCTAACTTCACAATAAAGAGGTGCGAGAATGAAG
>JBEGPH010000046.1:0-9318 GCA_041181555.1 Actinomycetota bacterium
GATGCATCGAAACCTCGCGAAACGCGACTGCGTCTTGCTATCTCTTCACCCGCATAACGACCGGGGCACAGCGGTCGCTGCAGCGGAACTTGGCTACCTTGCCGGTGCAGATCGCATCGAGGGCTGCCTATTTGGAAATGGAGAACGCACCGGAAACGTCGACTTGGTTACTCTCGGACTTAATTTGTTTAGTCAGGGAATAGACCCTCACATCGATTTCAGTGACCTAGATGAAATTAAGCGAACCGTAGAATACTGCAATCAACTGCCGGTGCACGAACGCAGTCCTTACGGTGGAGATTTGGTTTACACCGCTTTCAGTGGCTCCCACCAGGATGCCATCAAGAAGGGCTTCGAGTTAATGCCCAAAGGATGTTGGTCGCTCTTACGAGGCGGTTATTCGCGTCAACTCGCAGTCGGGTAAGGGTGGGGTCGCCTACCTATTGAAGTCGGATCACAATTTAGACCTTCCACGTAAGCTACAAATTGAATTCTCTCGTGTCGTGCAGAATGTCACCGATGCATCCGGTCGAGAGATTTCCAGTGAGGAAATTTGGAGCATCTTCACCGACGAGTATCTTCCGGCAGCTAAGGAAGATCTCAAGTGGGGTCGATTTGAACTCAAGCGCATGCGCACCGCAAGCGAAATGGACGGCGTGGTAAACCTCGATGTCGTGCTTCGCGATGGCACGGGTGAAGTCACCGCAACCGGAAGCGGCAATGGTCCAATTTCAGCGTTCCTTGACGTGCTTTCACAGCAAGGAGTTCAGGCGCGCTTGCTCGACTACGTAGAGCACACGCTTAGTGCCGGCGGAGATGCCCAGGCTGCCGCCTACATCGAAATGGAAGTTGCCGGACAGACTCTCTGGGGTGTGGGAATCGATGGCGACATCGCTACCGCATCGCTAAAGGCAATCATTTCCGCGGTAAACCGAGCCATTCGCAAGTAATCCTCGGTATCTGCAAGATACTGGTAACGTGCCAACCTATCGAGACGAAGCGGTGATTTTGCGCACCCACAAGCTGGGTGAGGCAGACCGCATCGTCACTATGCTGACCCGTTATCACGGTCAAGTTAGGGCAGTGGCCAAGGGTGTTCGACGCACAGCCTCAAAATTTGGCTCAAGACTCGAACCATTTATGGTGGCCGACATTCAGTTTTACGAGGGCAGAAATCTCGATACCGTAAGTCAAGCTGAAACTTTGGGCGCGTACGGCAAAGAAATCATTGAGGACTATTCCGCATACACAGCTGCCACTGCCATGGTTGAAACAGCGGAACGGCTCACGGGAGAAATGTCCACCCCGCAGCAGTACCTATTACTGGTGGGTGGACTCAGATCACTTGCGAACCGAGAGCATAAACCCGCACACATCCTTGATAGCTACCTTCTGAGAGCACTGTCGGTTGCCGGTTGGGCACCAAACTTTTTTGACTGCGCTCGATGTGGTGCTCCTGGCCCACATTTAGCATTTGTGATGCAGGTGGGTGGTGTGGCTTGTGAGGATTGCAGGCCTATGGGGTCAGCCGTTATTGACCTAGAAACGTCCAACTTACTTGGCGCTTTACTAACTGGCGATTGGGATGTGATTGATAATTCATCAGAACGAAGCACTCTATCGGCCTCTGGAATTGTCTCTGCTTACTCTCAGTGGCACATAGAGCGAGGCCTAAAGTCTCTTCAGCATGTGGAGCGCGCATGACCAATATTCCAAATCACATTGCAATCGTTATGGACGGTAACGGCCGCTGGGCAAATCAGCGAGGCCTAACACGTGTTGAGGGGCACAAAGCCGGCGAAGCTGCACTACTTGAAGTGGTTAGGGCCGCAATCGATGCGGGCGTGAAGTACCTAACCGTATACGCATTCTCTACCGAAAATTGGAAACGTTCACCGGATGAGGTTAAGTTTTTGATGGGCTTCAACCGTGATGTGCTGCATCGCCGTCGTGACCAGTTGCACGAGTGGGGAGTCCGTGTGCGTTGGGCCGGTCGTCGTCCGAAACTTTGGAAATCGGTTATCGAAGACTTAGAGGCCGCTGAAGTGCTAACAGCAAAAAACAAGACTCTGACCCTCACCATGTGCATCAACTATGGGTCCAGAATCGAAATTACCGACGCAATAAATCAAATTGCCGCCGAGGTGGCTGCAGGCAAACTCAAAGCGGGTGCCATTACAGAGAAGACAGTGGCTAAGCACCTGCAAAGCAACTGGTTACCAGATGTTGATCTTTTCGTGCGCTCCTCTGGTGAGCAGCGGGCCTCAAACTTTCTTCTTTGGCAGTCGGCTTACGCAGAGTTCGTTTTTCTGGACACTCTTTGGCCTGACTTTAACGGTGCCAGCCTTCAGGAGGCGATTAGCCACTATCAGGGCAGGAATCGCCGATTTGGTGGAGCGGTAGACCAGCCGGCAAAGCCTAAGTCAAAGTAAACTTAAGACTTCGCGCCTAACCAGCACTGCATCCAGCAGCGCCTCGAGATTAGGTGCCAGAAACTGGAGTGCTCGTGGCTACCCCAAATCGTTGGTGCCAGAAACTGGAGTGCTCGTGGCTACCCCAAATCGTTTAGATTCAGTTATTTCATTGGCCAAGCGCCGTGGCTTTGTTTTTCAAGCCGGCGAGATTTACGGCGGTAGCCGTTCTGCCTGGGACTACGGACCTCTTGGAGTGGAACTCAAAGAGAACATTAAAAAGCAGTGGTGGCGAACCATGGTTCAGAGTCGCGAGGACATCGTCGGCTTGGACTCGTCCGTTATTCTCCCGCGAAAGGTTTGGGAGGCTTCGGGGCACGTTCGTGAGTTTTCAGACCCATTGATCGAATGCACCGCATGCCACAAGCGATTCCGTCAGGATCACCTTGAAGAAGCATTCGAAGAGAAAAAGGGTCGCGCGCCGGAATCTATGAACGACATTGCCTGCCCTAACTGTGGCGGCAAGAATTCTTGGACTGAGCCGAAGGCATTCAACGGTTTGCTGCAAACTTTCCTTGGTCCTGTAGCCGCAGAAGAAGGTCTTCACTACCTTCGTCCAGAAACAGCTCAGGGTATCTTCGTCAACTTTGCCAACGTTCTTGGCGCTGCTCGAATGAAGCCACCATTTGGTATCGGGCAGATTGGTAAGTCTTTCCGCAACGAAATCACTCCGGGTAACTTCATTTTCCGCACGCGCGAGTTTGAGCAAATGGAAATGGAATTTTTCGTCGAACCAGGTACCGACGAACAGTGGCACGACTACTGGATTGAACAGCGCATGAATTGGTACACCGATCTCGGCATCAATCCTGAAAACTTGCGTTTGTTTGAACACCCGAAGGAAAAGCTTTCGCACTATTCAAAGCGCACTGTAGACATCGAGTACAAATTCGGATTCCCGGGTAGCGAGTTCGGTGAGCTCGAGGGTATTGCTAACCGAACCGACTTCGACCTAAGTACTCACTCTCGCGAATCCGGTTCTGATCTGAGCTACTTCGACCAGGTAAAGGGCGAACGTTGGACTCCATACGTGATTGAACCTGCGGCTGGATTGACACGTTCGCTTATGGCATTCATGGTTGATGCCTACTACGAGGACGAAGCGCCAAACACCAAGGGTGGGGTAGACGTTCGCACGGTTTTGAGACTCGA
Source organism: Actinomycetota bacterium (assembly GCA_041181555.1). Lineage (GTDB taxonomy): Bacteria > Actinomycetota > Actinomycetes > Actinomycetales > Microbacteriaceae > Rhodoluna. Next base: position 3,624 of record JBEGPH010000046.1, read on the forward strand.
CTATCGACTAGCCCCTGTAAAGGCTGCCGTCTTGCCGCTCTCGCGCAACGAAGACCTCTCTCCGATTGCTAGAAACCTAGCCCAAGACCTTCGTGGACACTGGAACATCGACTTTGACGACTCCGGTGCGATCGGGCGTCGTTACCGTCGTCAGGATGAAATTGGCACACCTTTCTGCATAACCGTGGACTTTGAGTCACTCGAAGACAACGCAGTCACGGTTCGTGAGCGCGACACCATGGCACAGGAGCGAGTCTCGCTGGATAAATTGAAGGGCTACCTAGCTGAAAAGTTGGTTGGCTAAACCGCAATGCCTCTTCAATACGGCAAGTTGGCGATTGACACCCCGGTGGTGTTGGCGCCAATGGCAGGAATAACCAATACTGCCTTTCGCCGACTCTGTCGAGAATTCGGCGGTGGGCTTTATGTTTCTGAGATGGTCACCTCTCGAGCTTTGGTTGAACAGACCGAAGGTTCGATGCGTATCATTGGGCACCACCCAAGTGAGTCAATTCGAAGCGTGCAGCTCTACGGTGTAGATCCGGTAACCATTTCACGTGCTATCAAACTTCTGGTAGATAGCGACAAAGCTGATCACATTGACTTGAACTTTGGCTGCCCGGTGCCGAAAGTTACCCGCAAGGGTGGCGGGGCCGCACTTCCTTGGAAGCGAGATTTGTTTGAAGCCATCGTTAAATCCGCTGTAAAAGCCGCTGGTGATATCCCGCTAACAGTAAAAATGCGTAAGGGCATAGACAGCGAACACCTAACTTTTCTAGATTCTGGAAAAGTAGCTCGCGATGCCGGCGTAACCGCAATCGCTTTGCATGGCCGCACCGCTAGCGATTACTACTCGGGCAATGCAGATTGGAATGCAATCGCAGATCTGCGCGAGTCTTTGCCTGATGTGCAAATTCTCGGTAACGGTGATATTTGGTCAGCGGCGGATGCAATTCGCATGATGCGTGAAACAGGTGTAGACGGGGTAGTTGTTGGCCGCGGTTGTCTTGGTCGCCCGTGGTTGTTCGGAGACCTGCAAAATGCATTCGACGAATACCGCCGTGATCCAAATTCAAATGCTGCAATAGATCTCATCCAGCCCAACCTGGGTCAGGTTGCCGACGCCTTTAAACGGCATGCTGAGCTTTTAGTGGAGTACTTCGAAAATGAAGACCATGCCTGCAGAGATATTCGAAAGCATGTTGCCTGGTATTTCAAGGGCTACCCGGTTGGTGGAGATTTCCGAGCCAAGCTTGCTCAGGTGCAATCACTCGAGCACATGGATGAAATTCTGAGCGAACTCGATAGGTCATTGCCTTATCCGGGGGAGGGCGCTGAAGGTCCGCGTGGCCGCTTGGGCGGGGTCAAGTCCTGCGCATTGCCCGACCGCTGGTTAGACTCCCGGGAGTTACTGAGGGACGACCGCACTATGTTGTTAGAGGCCGAGTTGAATGTGTCAGGGGGTTAGATGAGCCACGAGGGTTATAGCGATTTCGATCGCGAGCGATTCGAGCCTGAAGATCGCAAAACCAGCAGCCGCCGCGGCGAATTCGCAAGAGACAGGGCTAGAGTTTTGCATTCCAGCGCCCTGAGACGCCTTGGTGCTAAGACTCAAGTTTTGTCGCCTACCGCAGGTGATTTTGCTCGAACCAGGCTCACCCACTCACTAGAGGTGGCGCAGGTTGGACGTGAAATGGGTGCGGAGCTTGGGCTCAACCCAGACATCGTAGACATGGCTTGTCTGGCGCACGACCTTGGGCATCCTCCTTTTGGGCACAATGGCGAAACTGCGCTTAACGCTTGGGCAAAAGAAATCGGCGGTTTTGAGGGTAATGCGCAAACCTTGAGGCTTCTTACCAGGATCGAACCCAAGGTGTTCAGCGCCGATGGTCAACCTCGCGGTCTAAACCTAACTCGTGCGAGCCTTGATGCCACCTGCAAGTATCCGTGGACGATCGACAACGCCGTGCGTGAGGTTGAAGCGACCAAGTCCGTTAAGTTTGGTGTTTATCAAGACGACATTCCGGTATTCAACTGGCTTCGCGACGGCGCACCGGAACGAACCAAATGTATCGAAGCCCAGGTAATGGACTTCGCTGATGATGTTGCTTATTCGGTACACGATTTCGAAGACGCTGTGGTCTCTGGTTTTATTGATTTGAATCAGGTTTCCGACCGCGGCGTGCGCGCCGGCTTGATTGACAAAATTTCGATTTGGAATGGTGGCGTTCTGGATCGAAGTCAATTAGAAGAGGCATTTGCGGAATTAGAAGCAAATCAATACTGGCTAATGCGTTTCTCAGGATCGCCACAAGACCTCGCGACGCTCAAGAACTTGAGCTCTTCACTTATCGGAAGTTTCGTGCTCACATCGACCGATCGAACCATGGAATCTGCTCACACCAAAGAAGTAACTCGCTACCAGTCGCAGTTGCTTGTGCCAATTGAAATTCGTGCGCAAATTGCTGTACTCAAGGGGCTGGTTTCAGCTTTCTTGATGTCAATTGAATCTCGGAAGGGTTTTTACGAATATCAGCGCGCGATTTTGGTTGAACTGGCCGATGCATTATTGGCAGCCAACGGCAAGCACCTTGATTCGTATGGCGAATGGGCTTGGCTGAGTGCTCGCGATGAGACTGAGCAGCGCAGGGTTGTGGTCGATCAGGTAGCCTGCCTGACCGACCAGAGTGCCATCAATCTGCACTACCAGCTGGTCGGGTCAAAGCTGAAGACCAAATAGGCCAGGGCTTAGAACTTAGGATTAGTGGCATGGCAGGCAAAATTCGCGCGAGAGACATCGAAGAGGTAAAAGCTCGCGTCAACATTGCCGATGTGGTCTCGGATTACGTGGCGCTGAAACCAGCTGGTGTTGGGTCGCTAAAGGGTCTCTGCCCATTTCACGATGAGAAATCACCTTCGTTTACCGTAAAGCCAAATGACGGCTTTTATAAATGCTTTGGCTGCGGTGAGGGCGGCGATGTTTACAAATTTCTTCAGCAGTTGGAGTCAATCTCTTTCTATGAAGCCGTAGAAAAACTTGCCACGCGTGTGGGGTTCGCTCTGACTTACGAGGAGGGCAGCGGGCAACCCAGCGATTACGGCCTTCGCAACCGCATTCTCGAGGCAAACCAAGCCGCTGCGGCTTTCTACCAGTCTCATATCATGTCTGATGGGGCTGAAGCCGGTCGCGATTTTCTCAAGGGCCGAGGATTCGACCGCGCGGCCGCAGAGCACTTTGGAATTGGTTTCGCGCCAAAGGCATGGTCTGAACTTTTCAATCATCTGAAGTCGTTGGGGTTCACAGACGACGAGCTTGTCGCTGCTGCCTTGGTTACCAAGGGTGAAAAAGGTTTCTATGACAAATTCCGTGGTCGTCTGATTTGGCCAATCCGAGATACCACCGCGCAAGTAATTGGTTTCGGTGCAAGAAAATTGTTTGACGATGACAATGGTCCTAAGTATCTAAACTCGAGCGACACTCTCGTTTACCACAAATCACAAGTGCTCTACGGAATTGATCTGGCAAAGAAAGATATTTCTAAAAAGCAACAGGTAGTTGTGGTTGAAGGCTACACAGATGTAATGGCTTGTCACCTCGCTGGAGTTACAACTGCAGTAGCCACCTGCGGTACCGCTTTTGGCGATGAGCACATACGAATTCTGAACCGAATGTTGTCGAATGAAATCGATAGTCCGGCTGAAGTTATTTTCACATTCGACCCAGACGCGGCTGGTCAAAAAGCAGCAATGCGTGCCTATAACGATTCAGGAAAGTTCAATGCTCAGACTTTCGTAGCGGTTGGCCCTGATGGGTTAGACCCATGTGATCTCAGAAGCGCCAAGGGCGATCAAGCTGTGCAAGACATGATTTCCCACAAGAAGCCAATCTTCGAATTTGCTATCAAACAGAAGATTTCTAAGTTTGACCTCAACTCAGTTGAGGGTAGGGTAGCCGCTGCAAGAGCGGCCGCGCCTGTCATTGCTGGAATCCGCGATGCTGCTCTTCGACCAGCGTATGTTCGCGCTCTTGCCGGATGGGTTAGCCTCGACGGCAACGAGGTCGCCACACTTGTAGATCTCGCTGTTAAGCAAACCAGAAATGAAGCTGTTGCTGAGATGCGCCGGGATCAGCGCAACATTGAGCCTCCGACTGTGGATCCCGAAGCAGAACCAAGTCAGTATCCGCAAATCAACCTGGCTGACCCAATCATGCGTTTTGAGCGCCAGTTGCTCGAGGTAATACTGCAGGTACCGGCTGCTTACACTCGTGAACAGCTGGCTCGCATTACCACTACCGCTTTTTCTGCTCCAACCCACATTGCAATTGCCAATGCGGTCGAAGCCGCATCCGCTTGGCACGGCAAGATCGAATTTCTACCAACAATCTCGGGTGCAACTCCAGCCGAGTTGCAAGGTGTGCTCTTAGAAATTGCTGGCCAGCCACTGCCAGCGCGTACCGATGATGAACTTCTGCGATACGGACAGGGTGTGATTGCTCGCGGAGTCGCGGCAGTACTAGCACGCGAGAAGAACGAGTTGCTTGCGGCACTTCGACGCACCGATCAAGCAACTGAGCCTGATGCATATTCAGAAATCCAAAGAAAACTAATCGCTTTAGAGGCTGAGCGAAGAGCGGTGCAGGGCTAGAAATGGCGTTGAACAATAAAGTAAGCATTCTGCCAAAGAGCTTCCCAGAGTATGAAGTCGCAGTTAAGAACGCCGGTGGACAATTTTCAGAGTTTGATTCGACTGTTGGTGCTGTGATTTGGACCGACTACTCCAAACCAGCCGAACTTCATGAATTACTCCAAGTCAATCCACAAATTGAGTGGGTGCAATTGCCTTTTGCCGGTGTAGATGCATTTTCGGAAGTTATCCAGCATCCGGTGCGCTTTACTTCGGCCAAGGGTGCCTATCGCAAGCCGGTGGCTGAGCACGCACTGCTTTTGATGATGGCGCTCGGTCGTGTAATTCCGGAGCGAGCAAAAGCAAAAACCTGGGGAAAAAACTTTGCCGTTTCTATCTACGACTCTCGAATTTTGGTGGTTGGCGGCGGCGGCATCACCGAAGAACTTTTGCTACTGCTCGCGCCTTTTCACACGCACGTTTCGGTGATTCGAAACCGTGATATCCCGATGCCGGGGGCCAACAGCACAAAGACTTTTGAGCATCTCGATGAAGAGCTTGCTAAAGCTGATTTTGTGGTCTTAGCTGCCGCACTGACCGAAGAAACCAGAGGTCTTTTCGACGCCGCCAGACTGAGATTGATGAAGCCAAGCGCGTACCTGGTGAATGTGGCTAGGGGTCCGATGATTGTGACTTCAGACCTCGTTGCGGCACTCAATTCTGGGGTAATTGCTGGAGCCGCGCTTGATGTGACAGACCCTGAACCGCTTCCGGATGGTCACCCACTTTGGGAGGCCAAGAACATCCTGATAACCCCTCACACTGCCGACACTCGAGTTCAGGTGGTCCCCCTGTTTTCTGAGCGGATAGACCGGAATGTAAAGGCTTACCTAGGTCAAGGTGACTGGGTTGGCTTGGTTGATCCCAAGCTCGGTTATTAGCCCGTTTGAGGTCGAATAACAGCCGATTCTTTGGTAATGTTAGAGGCTGCGAAAGCATTCCTCGGTAGCTCAATTGGCAGAGCAATCGGCTGTTAACCGATAGGTTCTTGGTTCGAGTCCAAGCCGGG
>JBEGPH010000047.1:0-6811 GCA_041181555.1 Actinomycetota bacterium
GCGGAAGCAATGGTGTGATCATGAAATAGCAATTCATTCATGTCCTCAAAATTGAAGTACAAACTTCCATTCGAACCGTTTATCTCAATTGACATAGCGTTTTTTCGGCCAGCCGCAAAACGGGTAGCTTCGAAAGTTCCAATTGCGCCGTTGTCGAAATTTGCCGTGAAAACTGCGGTGTCGTCTACCGTTACTTCTCCGCGACCCTCAGAGGCTCCGGCACGAAGACCGGTGTAGCTCGCTGGCATAGGACGTTCTTTGATAAAGGTCTTTAGCTGACCACTCACCGATGTGATTTTTGAACTAGTTAGGTAGTAAGCCGCGTCGATAATGTGCGCAGCGATATCGCCGAGGGCTCCCGAACCAGCCTTGTTCTTGTCTAGGCGCCAAACCAGCGGAAACTCGGGATCGATAATCCAGTCTTGAAGGTAGTTGGCCCTTACGTGGAAAATTCGGCCAATTTTTCCAGAATCAATTAATTGCTTGGCAACTCCAAGCGCTGGAATGCGACGGTAGTTGAAGGCAACCATCGATTTGGCTCCCTGTTTTGCCGCAAGCCCAGCCGCTTCGGCCATTTTCTTGGCTTCATTGGCGGTGTTGGCAAGTGGCTTTTCACAAATCACATGCTTGCCGGCTTGCAGAGCAGCAATCGCAATTTCTTCGTGAGTGTCTCCAGCGGTGCAAATATCAATAATGTCTATGTCGCTTCTAGAAATAACTTTTGGCCAGTCGGTTTCCGCTTCCTCCCAGCCAAAAGTTTTTCTTGCATCCTCAAGCGCTTCTGCGTTTCGACCGCAAATCACAGACATCTCTACTTGAGGTGAATCTGGAAAAAATCGATTCACACTTCTCCAAGCGTGAGAATGCACCTTACCCATAAATCCGTAGCCAATCATTGCTACGCGAAGCGGACGCTGCATTTGATGCACTTCCTTTTTAGTTGACTCCGAGATATTTGTTCTGAAGTTCTGCACTTTGACGAAGTTTGCTAGATTCGACAGTCGCCTGAATTTCACCATTCGAGAGAATTACAATTTCATCGCATAGAGAAGCGGCGAAGCTTAGGTTTTGTTCAATAAGCAAAACTCGCTGGCCCTGGTTTACCAAGTCACGAAGTGAGTTGGCCAAGTGTTCGACTACTGCCGGAGCTAAACCTTCCGAGGGCTCATCCATCAAAAGCAAAGTTGGATCGGTCATAAGTGCACGACCAATTGCAAGCATTTGTTGCTCTCCACCAGAAAGCATTGCTCCGCCATTTTTCTTTCGTTCCGCTAACCTCGGGAACAATTCATAGACTTTTTCAACCGTCCAATTATTTTTGCGATTGCTCAAAATTCGAAGATGTTCATCTACGGTTAGCGATGGAAATACTCGTCGACCCTGAGGTACGTAACCGATTCCGGCTTTGGCAATCTTGGTTGGAGAAAGACCAGTCAACTTCACACCACCGTAACTAATAGTTCCAGCGGTGGTTGCGTTCATTCCCATGATTGCCTGGGCCAGGGTTGTCTTACCCATTCCGTTTCGGCCCATGAGAGCAATTGGTTTGTCAGACACGGTTAGGTCTATGCCGTGCAGAACCCGAATGTGTCCGTATCCCGCTTGCACGCCAGAAATTACTAGATCATTCATGGTTGCTCCCTAGGTATAGATCGCGAACGGCAGAGCTGGAACGAATCTCGTCTGGGGTTCCCTGCATGAACATTTCACCATCGTGCATAACGATGACTTCATCGGCTACTGCAAGAGCAACAGCCATGTCGTGCTCAATCAGAATCAGGGTTATGTCCTTGTCTAATTCCTTGAGCAACTGCACGAGTCTTCCGCGCTCATTAGGACTAATACCTGCGGCTGGTTCGTCGAGCATAAGAATCTTTGGTTTCATGGCTAAGGCCATGGCAACCTCAAGCTGCCTTGATTCACCGTGAGAAATCTCAGAAACCAAGACATCAGCTTTGTTGATTAGATCTACTTTTTCTAGAATTCGAGAGCTTTGCTCGTGCAATTTTTTCGAGCTTGCAGGCATGGCTAACCAGCCAATTTTTTTCTCACCCAGAGCTTGACGAAGAGCTGTGTAGAGATTTTCCCTAACTGTCATGCCAGGAAAGAGTTTTGAAGTTTGAAAGGTGCGAGCGATTCCAAGCTTTGCTCGTTTTTGCGCGGATTGTTTGGTTACGTCTGTACCAAAAACTTTTATTGATCCGCTGCTTAGTGGGTACACACCTGTAATCAGATTGAATAGCGTCGACTTGCCCGCGCCATTGGTACCAATAATTGTGAGTCGCTGTCCGTGGCTGACATCAAAACTGATGTCAGCCACGGCGCGAATGCCACCAAAGTTACGTGATACAGCGCTAAGAGATAGTGCTAGATTGTCGACTTTAGTAGCGTGGTTCATTTTTTTACTTTACGTCCGCACAGGAGTTGACTCGGCCAAAGACCTTAGTACCCTGAGCAACCTTGTCTTGACGCTTTAGTGCCTTGGTTGCGTATCCACCCTTGCCGTCTGAGACAACCTGGTAGATGAAGTTAGACACGATAGCGTTGCGGTTCTTGTCCATGCTTAGCGGACCGGTTGGTGTCTCCCACTTGAGGTTTGACAGTGCCTTGCGGTACGCAGCCTGCTTGTTTGATAGGTCACCCTTCACCTGAACAAGACCGGTAAGCATTGACTTAGCTGAAACATAACCAAGCACGTTGAAGATGTTTGGTGTTGTGCCAACTGAAGCTAGATCCTTCTTGAACTTGTTCCAAAGTGGAGTTGAGTATGAAGAGTCTGGTACTGGACCACCGGCAATGGTGTCTAGAGCAGCGGTGCCTAGCTTTGCACGTGAGCTAAGTACTGAACCGTCAACCAAAATAGCTCCACCGATTAGAGGCTTCTTTAGGCCAAACTGGGTTGCCTGGGTTAGGAACTGAACTGCGTCAGCGCCACCAAGTCCCGCGTAAATAGCGTCAACGTCCTTTGGCAATGCAGCAATCTGTGATGAGTAGTCCTTGGTGCCAAGTGCTGGCCACTGTGCTCCAACGATCTGTCCGCCAGCCTTGCAGAAACCAGTAGCGAAGCCACCGGCGTTTGCATATGGGAACGAGTAGTCATCAGCAATGATGGCAACCTTGCGGTAGCCAAGGTTCTTGTAAGCAATTTCGCCAACTCCACCGGACCACTGAGCAGCATCTCCGTGGAAGCGGAAGAAGTTAGGTGACTTTGCAACGGTGGTGGTCTCAGTAGCTGAAGACGCACTGTTTACAAATGTCACACCAGGAACTCGCTTTGAGTAGTTAGAAATTGCAACGCCTTCGTCACCAGATAGTGGACCGAAAACAATGTCAACCTTGTCCTTCTCGACTAGCTTCTTTGCCTTCTCAAGTGCTGTCTGAGGAGTTGCGTCAGAAGCTTCTTCGATAACGACGATCTTCTTGCCACCAACGGTGCTGTTGATTTCCTTTAGCGCTAGGTTCAATCCCTTGGTGATTTCTGGGGCAGGACCTGCGAATGGGCCGATAGTTGCGTTGATGAATCCGATTTTGATTGTGCCAACAGCTTGACTTGAGGTTGCTGTGATCAAGCTTGCTGCAAGCACGCTAACCGAAATGCCCGCTAGGGCAATGCGGCGTAAACGTGGTGCCTTCATGAATTTTCCCAATCATTTCCTAAGTTGAAGTATTTCTTCAACTGCTTCGGCCTCGACATCAACTTCGACGTTCTGGCCAATCTGCCCTTTCACAGACAGAAACTTATTTTTCATTTGACTGCCGCTGCCTTTTCGTTCTTCTTATTTCGATAGGCACGAATTTGTGCAGCAACTCCCATAAGCCCTTGTGGAGCAACCATAAGAATCGCGATGAACAAGATTCCAGTTGCGCCAACGTAATAAGGGGTAAAGTCCTGAATCGCAGCTTCAAACAACGCAATTAGCACGGCACCAATAAATGCGCCGCCCAAGTAAGTTGCTCCACCGATAACCACAACAACGAGAAGGTCAATCGATCGAACTAGCCCAACGCTGGTTGGTGAAATGTTGGTTACGTAGAAAACACCCATTACACCGGCGATTGAAGCAATAAACGAGCTAAAGATGAAAGCCAATATCTTGAGCAAAGTTGTTCGGTAGCCCATTGAAATCATGCGCTCTTCGTTGTCGCGCACTCCCTGAAGGGCAATTCCGAATGATGTGCGCTCTAGGAACTTGCAAACTGCAAAGAGCACGATTGCGATGCCCAGGAATAGGAAGTACTGCGCATTCACCTCAGCAAAATCGACGCCAAAAATAACTGGGCTTGGGATGCTGTTAAATCCGGTCTGTCCGTGGGTGAACTCCTGAGCCTGGTTTGCAAATGCGTACAAGCCCAGAGTCACGGCTAGCGTGAGCATGAAGAAGTACACGCCTTTGGTTCTTATCGCAATGAGCCCGATGATCACGCCGGCCAAAGTGCCGAGGAAGATTCCTAGCGGAACCGAAGTCTCTAGAGGAATTCCGTACTTCACGGTCGAGATTGCCACCGTGTATCCAGCGATGCCCGAGAAGAATAGTTGACCCAGTGACATCAAGCCAAGGTTTCGATTTAGGAAAACCATGCTCAGTGCTGCAACACCAAGCCAAAGTGCGCGCGTGCCTCCACTTGAAACCCAGAACGATGGATCAGGAGTGATAAACGGAAATGCGATTGCGAACAACAGCACAAGCACATAAATTGAACGCTTGATTGTCATCGCTTTCTCCCTAGGATTCCTTGTGGACGGAAGGCAAGAATCAAAATCAACATCGAGAAAGTGATGAGTCCTGCATAGGTTGGAAAGTAGCCCACTGCAAATTGGCCAACTACTCCAACTAGGAAAGCTCCAATTGCAACGCCACCAATAGAGCCCAGGCCACCGATTATCACAACTTGCAGAGAGAACAACAGGTAATCTCCGTCGGTTCCCATTCCGAATGAGTTTGCGGTTCCACCGATGCCACCAGCTAAACCGACTAGCAGTGATCCAATAAAGAAGATCCATACGAAGACAGCTTGAACATTTATGCCGAGCGCCGAAACCATTTTCGTGTCATCAACACCCGCACGAATAATCGCTCCGTAGCGAGTTTTGGAAATGAACAACCACAATGCAATCGCTACAACCACCGCGAGGATGAGAATGAAGATTCTGAAGAATGGATAAGAAAGATCGAGACCAGGAATCGGTACCGAGTTTGTGAAAATCTCTGGTGCAGAAGTTTGGTAGTACTCTCCTCCAAAAATGGCGAGCATTGTTTGTGCTAAAACTAGTGAAACACCTAATGTAATCAGGGCAACACGTAGCTCTTCATACTGAAACTTTCTTAGTAGCAGCACGTAAACAACGGTTCCAAAAACTGCGAGGCACAAAGCACCAGCTAATACTCCGATGAACCAGTTTCCGGTCTTGTCCGCAACGGTCCAGGAAATGTAACCGGCGAGAAGGTAGAAGGCTCCGTGAGCCAAGTTGATTACCCTCATCAAACCAAAAATCAGTGTGAGTCCACTGGCCACTAGGAAGTAGAGGCCGGCCAAGGTGATCCCATTAAGGAAGGTAAAAATTATTTGGGTCACCCGCACTCCTCCTTGAGCCAGTAGTTACTAAAACCTTGGTAAGCCCTTACTTGTATACAGGCTTACATACATCTAAGTATGCAATGAGAAAAAAGTCAAACTTGCCATGAGATTTTTTCTGGGGGTGTTAAGCCTGGGGGCCGAGGAACGGAGCCATGCTTGAAACGATGCTGTGCATGTTGGCTCTCAGGTGAGTTAGGTGGTCGTCAGAGACCTTCTTAATCGCCCTCATGTCTTTGCCTATGATTGCGTGGCAAATCTCTGAGTGCTCCTGGGAACAGGTGTCCAAGTCGTGTGCGCCTTGAAGTGAACGGGCCCAGAATCGCTGAATTCGCTGACGCGTTATTCGAGCCACTTCCGAGATGATCTCGTTGTCAGCAGCTCTCATCACTGTTTCGTGAAAAATTTTGTCGTGCTTTATCCAGCCTTCGCGATCTTTTGCCTGTGCCGCCTTGGTCATTGCCTCAGCGGATTCACGCAAAACTAAAGCGCCAGCGTTGTCGAGATTATTAGCGGCTCTCTGGAACATGTAAACGTCGCACATCATCAAGAGGTCGATAGCTTCGTCGACCTCTTTGTTGGAGAGCATGGCAACGAAAAATCTTCCATCGGCACCGCGCTTGACCAAGCCTTCAACTTCGAGACGCTTCAGTGCTTCGCGAACAGGTGTGCGACTAACGCCGAGTTCGGCCGCCAACTTATTTTCCGAAACGAGGGAGTTGGTAGGGATTTGGAAAGAAGTGATTGCTGCAATCAGCCACTCGTACGCGTCTTCACCTAAAGTTTCTGGAGACTTTTTGGTTGACTTAGTAGTTCTAGTGCTCATTCCCCTGCCAATCTTTATTCCCTATACGCGATTCACAAACTCACGGTTAGTGACATTTACCGGTACCTTCATTAGCTCCAGTACACCCTTTGATACGTGTGTGCTGAAGCGGTGGAAGGCTTCCTCGCCTTTTTCTTTAGTTGCGCGCATCGGATTTCCGATAATTCCATTCTCAACAAATTCGTGGTGATCCATTGGGAACTGGAAGTACTGGTACTCGTCATATTGGAGACGGGGGATGCCCAGCTGCCACAGGTTGGAGACGTTGCGGATCACGAAGGGGCTCAGCTGCGTCTTGTAGAAGGCCCCGAAAGGAAGCTCCAGCGAGGTGAAGTCCAGGTGCTAGACCCCGTTGCCATTGAAAATCACATTCTTGCCCTTGTAGAGCAGGTACAATTTGGAGTAGGGCGA
>JBEGPH010000048.1:0-6695 GCA_041181555.1 Actinomycetota bacterium
TCCGGCGAATAACTTGTTGAAGTCGTTCGCGGTGCGATGAACGGTATGTCCTTCGGGCAATTAGCTAATTTCGCCTGATTCTTCGTATGCGGCAATTTTCCCAATTCGACGAACATGGCGCTCATCGTTACTGAAAGGTTCAGCGATAAACAACTCAATCAACTGCAGCACTTCTTCTTGACTGTGCTGGCGGGCGCCCACGGCAATCACATTTGCGTCGTTGTGTTCACGGGCAAGCTTTGCGGTCGATTCATTCCAAGCCAATGCCGCGCGAATTCCGGCAACCTTGTTGGCGGCAATTTGTTCGCCATTGCCCGAACCGCCGAGCACAATTCCGAGCGCCTGAATTCCAGCCTGCTGGTCACGAACCACAGCCAAGGCTGCATTTATGCAGAAACTCGGGTAATCATCCAAGGGGTCGTAACTTTGCGGCCCGTGGTCAAACACTTCGTGACCCTGCTTGCCCAGTTGCTCGATCAAAAAGTGGCTAAGTTCTAGGCCGGCATGGTCGGTGGCAATGTGAATTCGCATGGTTACTAGGCTAGTTGACGAATCACCTAACTATCGCAGGAGCACAAATGCCAGGAGAAAACCTCACCAGAATCGAAGCCCAGGATCGCGCTCGAATCCTGAACGTGCACGATTACGAGGTGGAGCTAGACCTAACCAAGGGCGATGCCGTTTTTGGTTCGAAGACCACCGTCACATTTGACTGCAGCGAAGTGGGTGCCAGCACCTTTATTGATGCAATCACCAACAAAGTTCACTCAATCACTCTTAACGGCGAAGCACTCGATGTGGCGACTCACTCTGATGGCATCCGAATCGCTCTGCCAAATCTCAAGTTGAGCAACACCCTGGTAGTTGATGCCGACGCAAACTACATGAACACCGGAGAGGGATTGCACCGTTTTGTCGACCCGGTCGATAATGAGGTTTACCTTTACACCCAGTTCGAGGTGCCTGATTCACGACGCATGTTTGCCGTTTTTGAACAGCCGGATTTGAAAGCACGCTTCACATTCAAGGTGACAGCTCCGGCTCGCTGGAAGGTTGTGTCAAACCAGCCGACCCCAGAGCCAACCGATCTAGGAAACGGAAATGCCACTTGGGCATTTGGTGCCACCCCAAGAATTTCGAGTTACATCACGGCCTTGATTGCCGGCCCATACATCGAGACTCGCTCAGAATTAACTTCTAGCAGCGGCAAAGTTATCCCGCTCGGCGTATTCTGCCGTGCCTCACTTGCCGAGTTTATGGACGCCGACTACATCTTTGAGAAGACTCGACAGGGTTTTGAGTTTTACGAAAAGCAATTCGATGTGCCATATCCGTTCGAAAAGTATGACCAGCTATTTGTGCCTGAGTTCAACGCGGGCGCCATGGAAAACGCCGGAGCTGTTACTTTCACCGAGACCTACGTTTTCCGATCAAAGGTTGCCGACGCCACAAAGGAGCGTCGCGTAGTCACGATTCTTCACGAACTTGCTCACATGTGGTTTGGCGACCTGGTGACAATGCGTTGGTGGAATGACCTTTGGCTCAATGAGTCTTTCGCGGAATACGCATCTACCCTGGCCACCGCCGAGGCCACCGAGTGGCATGGTGCTTGGACAACTTTCGCCGCACTTGAGAAATCATGGGCTTACCGCCAGGACCAGCTGCCATCAACTCACCCGATCGTCGCAGAGATTAACGACCTCGAGGATGTCCAGGTGAACTTTGACGGCATCACCTACGCAAAGGGTGCATCAGTTCTGAAGCAGCTAGTTGCCTGGGTTGGTCAAGAGAAATTCATGGCAGGTGTGAGCGCATACTTCAAGAAGCACGCCTACCTAAATACGGAACTGCCAGATCTACTTCGAGAACTGGAAGCACAGTCTGGCCGAGACCTAAAGTCGTGGTCGGCTAACTGGCTAGAAACCGCCGGTGTGAACACTCTGCGACCGAAACTTGAAGTAGTTGGCGGCAAAATCGCCAAGCTTGATATTTTGCAGTCAGCCATCGCCGAACACCCAACCATTCGCCCTCACCGAATGGCTATCGGTTTCTACAACCTGATCGATGGCGAACTTAAGCGAACCAAGCGACTTGAAATTGATGTTGATGGTGAGGAAACCTCGGTACCGCAGGCAGAGGGAATCGATTCACCTGATTTGCTTCTGCTCAACGACGACGACCTTGCCTACGCAAAAATTCGACTAGATGAAAATTCTTGGGCAAATGCCGTAAAGCATTTGGGCGCCTTCGAGGATTCGCTGCCGAGAACTTTAGTTTGGGGAGCCGCTTGGGATGCAACTCGTGATGCCGAAACGAGCCCACGCGAATTTATTCAGTTGGTGCTCGGCAACATTGCAGCCGAAACTGAATCAACCACAATCTTGACTCTCCTACGTCAGCTAATCACTACAGGAAATCTTTACGTTTCAGAGAGGCACCGCGACGAGTATCTTGTTGCAATTGGAGATGGCCTTCTGAATCTAGCCAGAACTTCCACTCCTGGTTCAGATCTTCAGTTGCAGCTTCTCAAATTCTTCCCGCAGTTTGCCCGAACTGAATCGCAGCTCGACGCTCTCGAAGCGATTCTCGACGGTCGAGAGAAAATCAACTGTCTAGAAATCGACGCAGACTTGCGCTGGGAGCTACTCACCGGATTGGTTGTTGCTGGTCGCAAGGGCGAAAGCGAAATCGCCCATGCCCTGGCATCTGACAACACTGCAAACGGGCAGCGCGCTGCCGCCGGCGCACGTGCCGCAATCCCCTCTGCAGCAGCAAAGGCGAAAGCCTGGAGCGAGCTTGTCGATGGCACCGAGATGTCTAACGCACTGGTTCAGGCAGCAAGCCTTGGTTTTGTTCGTGTAATCGACCCAACACTGCTGAACCCATATGTGGACAAGTATTTTGAACAGGCGCTCCACATCTGGAAGAAGAACACCTTCAAAATTGCCGAGTATTTGATGGTGAACCTCTACCCGCTTGCTCTTGCCGGAGATGATTTGGTTCGCAAGACCAAGGAGTGGATTGCAAAGCCACAGATTAAGGAGATCCCTGCACTTCGCAGAATCCTGGTTGAAAACCTGGCAGCCGTTGAACGCGCGCTAGCGGCACAGGCAAGAGACGCTAAGGACAACTAATGCAACAATTCCTGGCCTTTTGGGATCAGTGGCATGTGCCGCTGCGTATCGCATCGATTCTGTTAGCCACCGTTATCGTGCGTTGGATTGCACTGGTGCTGGTAAAGCGCGTGGTCCGTGGAATTGAAGACGGCAGCCGAAACCACAGGGTTACAAAATCTGATTCACCAATTGCTAAAGCTCGTGTAGTTCAGCGCGCTAAGACCATGGGATCGGTTTTATCGAACCTCATTACTTGGACACTTATTTTGTTTGCCGCAGGATCTGTGCTTTCTGAACTCGGCATCGCGGTGGGTGCGCTTATTGCTAGCGCTGGAATCGTTGGAGCCGCAATTGGTTTTGGTGCTCAAAGCTTGGTGCGTGACCTAATCAGCGGCATGTTCATCATTTTCGAAGACCAGTTTGGCGTTGGTGATTCAGTTGATCTCGGACAAGCAAATGGTGTACTCGAAACCGTTGGACTTCGCGTCACCCAGGTGCGAGACGTATCTGGAACGCTCTGGTACGTGCGCAATGGCGAAATTACTCGAGTAGGAAATCACACCCAAGGATGGTCGCGAGTTATTTTGGACATCGCACTTCCTTACGAAACCAAACTCGACAAGGCTCAGACCGCAATTCTTGATGCCGCGAACGCACTGGTCAAGGACAACACTTTCAGCAAACGCATGCTCGGCAAGCCTGAAATCTGGGGCATCGAGGCGCTCAACGGCCGCCAAGTGGTGCTGCGCCTAGTTCAGCAGGTTGGCCCACAGGATGCCGATGATGTGGCTCGTGAGCTTCGACTTCGAGTTAAGGAAGCGCTCGACAAAGCAAAGATCTCACTTGCAGAAACCCCGCTATACGTTGAAGTAGCAGGTAAGGCAGTCAAATAATTGTCAGATGATTTCGCCGGAACTCCTTTTGAAGACAAGGAGCGGGTTGAGACCCTTCGAATAAAGGGACTTAACGGTGATTTCAATTTGGCCGGAAACTTTTACGAGCGAGTCGGCGGTACCGAAACTTTCAAGAAACTAGTCGATAAGTTTTACGAAGGCGTGGCAACCGATGACGTTCTGCGTCCAATGTATCCAGAAGAAGATTTAGCACCGGCAGCAGAACGCCTCAGAATGTTCTTAGAGCAGTACTGGGGTGGCCCTACCACCTACCAAGAGCAACGTGGACACCCAAGATTGCGCATGCGTCACCAGCCGTACAAAATAAATCCGCTAGCTCGCGAGCGATGGTTACAGCACATGCGTGTAGCACTGGATTCACTCGCTCTTCCGCAATTGCTTGAGGCTGAGTTGTGGGCTTACCTAGATCGCGCAGCGACCGCGATGCTCAACACATTCGAAGATTAAATAACTGTTGACGCGGTGCGTGAAAGCACGTGACCAAAATCGGTACTCAAACGTACCCAGTTTTCGGCATGAAAGATGCCGACCTCTTCGTTCTCAGTCATAAAACCCAGACCAGCAGCAACGAACGCTGCTCCGGTAGGAATGGTGACGTCTTCTTTTATTCCGCGCCCCCAAATTTCTCCACGAATGCGAGCCGCAATTGGGCCACCGACTGACGCTGGTAATGTATCGGCAACCTCTGCAATTCCATCGCGTGCGATTTGAGTAAGAACTGTCTCGTTGATAGTGCCGGTCTGCGCCCAACCACTTCGAGGTGCAGAAATTCCAGCCCAGGCCGCACGAAGGGTAACCGGTGGTACCTCAACAGTGAATTCAGCGGCATCTGCATCGAGCACTTTTGCCAGACGCTCGAGAACCGCTCCGATCTGAACCAGCACGTCAACTTCGGCATCTCGCGCCAACTCAATAGTGCGCAGTCCGAGCACGGTCGGACCGTTATCCATGAAACTGCCCGAAAAGATTGGGGCTACGTAAGCGGCTAAGACATTACCGAAGGCGCGAAGACGCACCAGCCCTTCAGGGTCGAGACGCTTTGCTCTATTCAGATAGGCCTGCAAATCCAGCGCAGATTGCCTGTCAATAAGGGTGAAGTCTTTATTCATCGGTATCTAAACTTACCCTCATGAGCGTTCCGCTAAAGCCACTCGAAAGCCTGCTTCAGGCACTTACCCTCGAATCGCAAGGTAAGAATTCGCAAAACGAGGACACTTTTGAGGGACCTTCGCAATGGATGCCACACGGTCGAGTCTTCGGCGGCCAAGTATTGGCACAGTGCCTCATGGCAGCCCAGTACACAATTGAAAACACTGACCGCTCGGTGCATTCGATGCACGGATACTTTTTGCGTCCCGGTGATATCGATTTACCAATTACCTTCACTGTTGATCGCCTGCGCGATGGAAGAAGTTTTAGCACGCGCCGAGTACAGGCATTTCAAAAGGATCAGGCAATTTTTTCGATGATTGCTTCATTCCAAGATCATGATCCAGGCATGGAACATCAAACTGATATGCCACAGGACATTCCAGCGCCAGAGTCACTGCCTACCGCAGCCGAACTTATCGGAGAGAATCCTCATCCGGTTGCTCAGTATTGGGCTAAAGCCAGACCATTCGATATGCGCCACGTGCCCTCGCCGGTCTATTTCAAAGTTGAAGGTGAGCTGATCTCTCACCAAGCGGTTTGGATTAAGTCGCTTGGGGATTTACCTGATGACAAAAATATTCACCGTGCCGCAATTGCTTACGCGAGCGACTACTCGATTTTGGAAAGCATAATTCGTAAGCACGGAATTGCCTGGGCACATCCGGGCTTAAAGAGCGCCAGCCTTGATCACGCGATGTGGTTTCATCGAGAAGGTCGAGCAGACCAATGGTTGCTTTACGTTCAAGAATCGCCAAGCGCACAAGGCGGTCGTGGTTTGGCACTCGGAAGAATCTACACTCGCGACGGACTTCTTCTGGCAAGCGTTGCCCAAGAGGGCATGGTACGAGTGCCTGAAATTGCCTAACCGAAATTAATCGCGGGTGAGTCGACGGTAAGTCGATCGATGAGGCTTTGCAGCCTCGGCACCCAGACGCGCAATCTTGTTTTCTTCGTACGCTTCAAAGTTTCCTTCGAACCAGTACCAGTTAGACGGATTGTCGTCTGTGCCTTCATAGGCAAGTATGTGTGTCGCTACTCTGTCGAGGAACCAACGGTCGTGCGTGATCACCACTGCACAACCAGGGAACTCAAGAAGTGCATTTTCCAAAGATGAGAGCGTCTCAACGTCGAGGTCGTTGGTTGGCTCATCGAGGAGCAATAGGTTTCCACCCTCTTTTAGGGTCAGCGCCAGGTTCAAGCGGTTGCGCTCACCACCAGAGAGCACGCCCGCCGGCTTTTGCTGGTCTGGGCCTTTGAATCCAAAGGCAGCCACGTAGGCACGAGAAGGCATTTCCTGATTGCCAACCTGCATAAAGTCGAGCCCACCGGAGACAACCTCGAACAATGTCTTGTTCGGGTCGATGCCGCCACGGGACTGATCGACGTAAGAAATCTTTACGGTCTCACCAATCTTTAGCTCTCCCCCGTCGAGTTTCTCGAGGCCAACGATTGTCTTGAACAAGGTGGTCTTACCAACACCGTTCGGGCCAATCACACCGACAATGCCGTTGCG
>JBEGPH010000049.1:0-6542 GCA_041181555.1 Actinomycetota bacterium
CGCTCAGGGCAAGTTGTGATTTACGGAGACGATGCGATTGCCGCTGCTGAGGGTTTCGAGGTGGAAAATCGAATTCGTGCACTTGGCAAGACGAACGAAGCCTCGTCAATATACGAGGTAGCCAAGCGAGCATTTGGAGTCGAAACCCTACGAATTAGTTACCGCACGTCTGGTCAGACATTAGGTGGCTTGGTAAATCGCGAGTTTTACCAAAACCGAATTGTCTATGAGCCAACTCCGGATGAATTCGATGGCAAGAAGTCTCACAGCATTGAAATCATCACCGAAGGCGCAAACGCTAGTTCGACAATTGATGGAGCCACCGAAAGCCCAGAAGCTGAAGTTCGAAGAGTGGTTGACCTCGTGCTCAATCACGCCCTCTGGTATCCGCACCAGTCCCTATTTGTAGCGTCTGCCTCTCAAGTGCACGCAGATCGAATCAAAAACACTCTGCACAAAGAACTCAAAAATAAGCCTGACCTTTCGGCATTCTTCGATGCCCACGGTCGAGAAAAATTCGAAGTGGTCGGTATCGCAGACTTGGCACATCGCATCGCAGATCGAATTATCTTTACCGTTGGATTTGGGTTAACCCCGGGTGGCGGTGTGAGTAGCGACTTTGGGCAATTGAGCGGTGCTAACGGTCGCAGGTATTTGGCCAACGCATTGGTGAGTGCGCGAAAGCAAATCACAGTGGTCAGTTGCATTACAGCCGACGTGATTCCTGCAGACGGACTCAGTTCTGGTGCCCGCCTGCTGAAAACACTCTTGTCTTCGGCTCAAGACGGTGGTCACGTGCCTGGAGATCACGAGGGAGATCCGATGCTCGGCGATTTGGCCAAGCGACTCAAGCGACTTGGCGTGCGAGTGGACGCAAGTTTTGCCGAGCGTCTGCCGCTGGTGGCTGCCTATGCCGATAAGAATGCGGTTATCGTGCCAGATTGGACTCTGCGCGGTGAATCGTGGACTGAGAAGCTCAGGCTGCGCCCAGCATTGCTTCGGGCCATGGGCTGGAATTACCTTCGTGTTCACAGCTTTGACCTCTTTGCCGACCCTCAGGCAGTGGCACACCGAGTTGCTGAAGACCTCGGCATGCAGGTTTCGAAACAACCACAATCATTGTTTGACCAAGATCGCGCTTTTGAGGATACCGATTTGGCCTGGGGCGATCGTCCCGCTTCTAACGATCTCGATTTAAAGCGAGACGTGCCCCCTCACTACTAGTAACTTTTAGTTATGAAGTTTCTAATCTTTGTAATTGACAACCTTTCTATGTCGGGAACCCCCGAAGAAATGGTTGAAATCGACAAATTCAACGACCAATTAGAGGCAGACGGCCACTGGATTGCCGCCGGCGGATTAGTAAATCCAATCAATTCGCTTTTGATTGATAATCGAGACGACGCCAACCAGGTTTGGGAGCGCTCGCACTTTCCGGTTGATGAGCACTACAGCGGTTTTTGGTTCATTTCTGCACCGGATAAAGAAACGGCCAAGCGTCTTGCTCTGGCTGGCTCTAAGGCCTGCAATCGCAAAGTGGAGTTGCGTCCGCTAATTGGCTAGCGGCCAAACCAAAGTAGCTTGCTGGGGCTAATTGCCGCATTTACTTTTTTGTCGTGTGCCTCGCTAGGCACCTCGATGAGAATCTCTTCGTCGAAGATAACGGCAATTGTCTTCACTTTTGCCTCGGCAAGAGCTCGGTCGTAGTAGCCCTTTCCTTTTCCTAGTCGATTACCGCGAAAGTCGACTGCCATAGCGGGCACGAATGCAGCATCGGCGGCATTCAGGCTTGCTGGCTTTCCGGAGCCTTCTTCAAAACCCAATGCACCAAATTCTGTGGTGCCATCGAAGTGAATCCAGTTGAGGTGATCTCCGGCCACCACGGGCAACAAAATCTTTAGGCCATTCTTGAGCCCCCAGTCGAGAAATTCTCGGATATCGGGTTCACCCTTTATGGGGAAGTAGGCAGCGACGGTTTTGATGTTGTTATCGAGGCAAAATTGCCCAAGCTGCTCAGATAGACGAGCCGCTTCATCCGCGTTCGGACTTCGGTCGATTCTGGCCTGGCGGATGGCACGTCGTAATTCGACTTTGTCCTCGGCTATTGAGCTCATGCGACTAATCTAACCTCGTGCCTCTATCTTTTGCGCTAACCCACAATGACGTTCGTTTGCGCATTGTGCGAATAAAAGATGCCAAAGCGCTCGAAAAATTAGTGCTTGGCAATCGCGAATGGTTGCGTCCCTGGGAAGCAACCAACCCTGATGGTCCGACCAGTTTTGATATTCGTGCGCAGATTCGCGGATTACTAAAACAAATGGACAATCAGAGTGGATTGCCCTTTGTGATTGAAATTGATGGCGAGATTGTTGGCCAGTTAAACGTTTCCAATATTTTGTTTGGATCGGTTTCTTCATGCGTGCTTGGTTATTGGATTGCACCCGGTTTTGCAGGAAGAGAAATAACTACAACTGCAGTTGCCCTAGTGACTGACTATCTATTGAACGTTGTTGGATTACATCGAGTTGAAATTGACATACGCCCAGAAAATAATGCGAGTTTGCGCGTAGTGCAGAAACTTGGTTTCCGATACGAAGGACTCAAAGAACGCTACATTCACATCAACAACGATTGGCGCGATCACTACATCTTCGCTCTAACTTATGAAGAGGTTAAGAGCGGGGTACTGAATCGTTGGGTTCGTGGTGAAGTGCCCCCGACAAATTACCCGTTTGGCACAAAAAGCATTAAACACGCCGACTGAAATATCGGCCCGCCCTTTGTTGTGCTCATATCGTTGAGGTATGAATTTCTTTGACGGCGGTTGGATGCTCCTGGTTGTCGTCGGTCTCTGGTTTTTGGTTTACCTTCCAAACTTGGGAAACAAGAATTCGGTCGAAAGCAAAGGTTCGACCAAAAGTAGAAAGTCGGCGATCAGTCGCTCAAATATTTCAAAAAAACCGTCTAACGGCGTGTCGAAATTAGTAATTCGTAACAAAAATTTTCGGTTAATTCGCATCATATTCGCGGCAGTTTTTGTTGCATCACTGGCCGGAATTGTGTACGGAATTATCGGTGCATTCTCTGACCTCATGTCGCTCACCACATCGGCAATCGCACTGGCTTCACTATTAGTTTCTGTTTCAGTTTTGCGTTCAACAGGTGCACAAAAGCGTCAAAAGAGTGGGCTAAGCGCTGCAGAAATGGAAGCGCAACGCCGCCGGATGGCTTATTTGATAAGGGAATCAGCCCTAATCGATGCAAAACCCGATGAATTGTTCGATGAACGTGCCTGGAGCGACACCGCGCTACCGGAGTCACTTTTGAATCGACAGGTTGGCATCATCGACACTTCAAAGCTTGCTGAAGTGGTCTCGTTCGAGGAAATTAAATCTGTCGCATCTGAGAAAAAATTGGCCTCGGAAGAGTTAAATCTCATCCTTAAGCGTCGTCGCGCAAATAATTAAATTTTTTTTCCAAATACGGCGTGTCATTACATTTATCCGTTATTCCGCTAATGTTTCAAATATCTGCAATAACACGTAAGAGGAGTTCAGATTGACCATTTTCGATCGTGCCAAGAAGGTATGGAATGCAAACGCTAAGGGCGTGCAGAACACCGTTGAGGCAATTGCAGAAGATGTCAAGGCAGAAGCCGAAGACATCCTGCAGGAAACACAGAAACAAGTAGCAAAAACCGCAACCGCTCTCGAGAGAAAGGCGACCATGGCCGTCAAGACCGCAACAAAGAAGGTAGTTAAGAAAGCTACCCCAGCAAAGAAGAAGCCAGCTGCTAAGAAGGCTGCTCCTAAGAAGGCAACTGCTGCTAAGAAGCCAGCTGCTAAGAAGGCTGTAGCAAAGAAGGCTGCTCCTAAGAAGGCAACTGCTGCTAAGAAGCCAGCTGCTAAGAAGGCTGTAGCAAAGAAGGCTGCTCCTAAGAAGGCAACTGCTGCAAAGAAGCCAGCTGCTAAGAAGGTAGTTAAGAAGGCAGTAGCGAAGAAGGCTGCTCCTAAGAAGACTGCTGCTAAGAAGCCAGCTGCTAAGAAGGCTGTAGCAAAGAAGACTGTAGCGAAGAAGGCTGCTCCTAAGAAGACTGCTGCTAAGAAGCCAGCTGCTAAGAAGGCTGCTCCTAAGAAGACTGCTGCAAAGAAGACTGCTGCACGTAAGCCAGCTGCTCGCAAGACTGCTGCAAAGCGTCGCACTGCAAAGAAGTAAATTCTTCTAACAAAAAAATCCCGCCGATTCGTCGGCGGGATTTTTTATTTAACCTTGTTTATTTTTCTACGACGTATTTTGCCGCAGACGCCAGGGTTGGGTGCTGAAACTTGAAACCGCTGGCAAGCAGCTTGTCGGCTGAGAGTTTCTGCGAGCAGATCAGCAGCTCATCGGCTCCCTCTCCAAATGCCAGGCGCAGGGCAAACGATGGCACCGGTATCAGGGTAGGTCTGTGCATAGCCTTGCCAAGGGCGTCGATGATTTGCTTGCAGGTGGCCGGTTCGGGAGCGGTCAGGTTGAAGGCACCGGTGGCGTCCTTCTTATCGATTAGGTGAAGTATGGCTGCCGCTTCATCTGGCAACGAGATCCAGGCCCACCACTGACTACCGGGTCCAAGCGGACCGGCAACGCCTAGTTTCAGAAGGGGCAACAGACGCCCGAGGGCGCCTTTGCTGCGAGACATGACCATCGTGGTGCGCACCAACACCACGCGAACTTTCTTTGGTGCAGTAAGTGCTGCCTGCTCCCAAGCGTTGGCAAGGTCAGACAGGAATCCGGTGCCCTTTGGGTCGGTCTCAACTTTGTTGTCGTCGAGGGTATCGCCATAGAAGCCACTGGCGCTGCCAGAAACAAATACCGCAGGCTTTACCTTCACTTCGTCCATCGCCTGCACGAGCAGCTCGGTGGCTCGCACGCGAGACCAAATTAGCTCTTCCTTGTACTTTTTGGTCCATGGGAGTTTGCCCGTGGTGGCCCCAGCAAGGTTAACGACTGCGTCGATGCCGACCATGGTCTCCGGCTGAATGTAACCACGGTCTGGTTGCCATTCGCGTTCGAATTCGTTTTGCGGAGCGCGACGAACCATGGTGACAACTTCATCGCCACGAGCCTTCAGCTGACGAATAACTTCTGATCCGATTAGTCCGGTGGCACCGGTAACAAGCACGCGCATGATTAGTCGAAGTCGTCTGGGTTGTTTGATGCTCGAACGCCGGTTTCCATGGATGCGATTAGTTGCATGTCGGCATCGCTCAAGCTGAAGTCGAACACATCTAGATTCTCGGCAAGGCGATCTGGGTTAGAAGATTTTGGAATTACAAGATTTCCGATTTGCAGGTGCCAGCGAATTACAACTTGTGCTGGAGTTTTGCCGTGGTTGGTCGCGATTTCAACGAGTACCGGGTGATCCAAAATCTTTGCGCGTCCGAGCGGAGCCCAGGCTTCGGTCGCGATGCCGTGCTTGGCATTGAAAGCCCTAAGTTTTGGCTGCTGAAAAGTTGGGTTGAGTTCCACCTGGTTTAGCGCAGGCACTACATTTGCCGACTCGAGCAGTTGCTCAAGGTGGTGGATGTTGAAGTTGGCTACACCGATACCGCGAACCTTGCCGCCCTCGAGTACCTCTTCAAATGCGCGCCAGGTTTCGACAAACTTGTTTTGCTTCGGTGCCGGCCAGTGGATAAGCAGCATATCGACATAGCCAATGTTTAGGCGATCGAGACTTTCCTCAATGGCTTCCTTCGATTCGTGGTAGCCCTGGCGGTTGTTCCAAATCTTTGTGGTTACGTAGATCTCTTCGCGAGGCACTGAGCTCTTGCGGATGGCTGCGCCTACTTCTTGCTCGTTATCGTAAAGTGCTGCGGTATCAATTCGGCGATAGCCGAGATCGATGGCTGTACCGACGAGCTGCACCGCGATGTCTTGGTTGACTTTGTATACGCCAAGGCCGAGCTGCGGGATTTGCTGCCCGTTATTGAGAGTGAGTTTCATCTATTTGCCTTCGAATGGACCAATCAGGGCGTTCCACTCGGTGATGGTGACCTCTTTGACCACACCAGCGATGTTGAACGGATCTTGATTGAGTAAACCGCTCAAGGCTTCGATATCTTCCGAGCGCCAAATTAGTAGGGCCAAAGGCTCCTCGGTAACCAAAGGCCCACTGGCAAGTAAATTGCCAGCCTCAAGCTGGGTGCGCAGCCAGGTGCGGTGTTCGGCCCGTAGGGCGTCGATGGTCTCTTTATCGTCGCTATAGAAGTAGTTAACGGCGTAGACGGTCATTTCGCCTCCTGGCGACTCTGGATACCAATAAGCGAAACACAAAAACCGATAAAACTGAACCCGATGGCCACCCAGAGCCCTGCCGCAGCGGTGACGTTATCGATTAGGAAACCAACGATGACGGCAGCTCCGGCGTAGCCGAGCAGCTGGCCGGTGTTGACCCAGCCGTACGCTTCAAGCGCATCGGCTTCACTAGTCGCGCTGGAAATTAGTGAGTTGACCGTGCCGAGCAGCGGAGCAACTGAGATGCCACCGAGGAACCAGCAGATTGA
>JBEGPH010000050.1:0-6524 GCA_041181555.1 Actinomycetota bacterium
AGGTTTTTAAGAATCTGACCATCGGAGTAAACGAGGGCGATCGAATCGGAATCGTTGGTCGAAACGGCGACGGAAAATCAACGCTGATGAAATTACTTTCAAAGCGCATGGAGCCAGATAGCGGTCG
This sequence comes from Actinomycetota bacterium, assembly GCA_041181555.1. GTDB lineage: Bacteria > Actinomycetota > Actinomycetes > Actinomycetales > Microbacteriaceae > Rhodoluna. Next base: position 128 of record JBEGPH010000050.1, read on the forward strand.
CGTTACTCACCGCAGTGATTTACGCATCGGAATATTGGATCAATCGGACGTGCTCGATCACTCGATGACTATCGGCGAAGCCGTGGTGGGTGACACTCCAGAACACGTTTGGGCTGGCAACGCAAAAGTGCGCGATGTCATCGGCGGATTGCTCAACGACCTCGACTGGTTGAAACCGGTAGGACAACTATCCGGGGGGCAGCGCAGGAGAGTGGCACTCGCCGCACTGCTTGCCAAAGACTGGGACATCGTCATGCTCGACGAGCCAACCAACCACTTAGACATCGAGGGTGTGGCCTGGCTTGCCGAGCATCTGAATCAGCGCTGGCCGGCCAGTCAGGGCGGCTTGCTGGTGGTAACCCACGACCGCTGGTTCTTGGATGCCCTCTGTACTCTCACCTGGGAAGTACACGACGGGATTATTGACCCATTCGAGGGTGGTTATGCCGCCTACATTCTTCAGCGAACCGAACGCGACCGCAGTGCGGCAGCTAGCGAGGCTCGTCGTCAGAACCTGCTTCGCAAGGAGCTTGCCTGGCTTCGCCGCGGAGCTCCGGCACGCACTAGCAAACCGAAATTCCGTCTCGATGCCGCAGCCGAGCTAATTGCCGGCGAGCCTGACCCGCGCAACAAACTCGAATTACAAAAACTTGCTACCGCTCGGCTTGGCAAAGACGTAATCGACGTCGAAGACCTCAGCTATCAAATTGGCAATCAAGAATTACTCAACGATGTCACCTGGCGCATCGGCCCAGGCGATCGAGTCGGTTTGGTTGGCGTAAATGGAGCCGGAAAAACCACTCTGCTTCGACTCATCGAAGGGTTACTGCAACCAAAAGCCGGACGAGTAAAGCTTGGCAAGACGGTAAAAATCGCCACCCTCTCGCAAGAGGTAAAAGAATTACAAGAATTTTATGGCGACAGAATTTTACAGCTTCTCGCTCGAGAGAAAACCACATTCGTAACTGCTGGAGGAAAAGAATTTTCACCTTCGCAGCTAATCGAACAACTTGGTTTTGATTCGGCGCAACTTCAAACTCCAATTGAAGACCTCAGTGGCGGGCAAAAGCGACGACTTCAGTTCATGCGCCTACTAATGGGTGAACCAAATGTGCTAATTCTCGATGAGCCAACCAACGACCTCGACACCGATATGCTCGCCGCGATGGAAGACCTTCTCGACTCTTGGCCAGGCACACTAATCGTGGTTACTCACGACCGCTATTTGCTCGAGCGCGTGACCGACATGCAATACGCATTGCTCGGTGACGGTCACCTGCGCCACCTGCCTGGCGGAGTGGATGAATACCTAAAGCTGCGCAGACTTTCACTCAGTGCAAAACCTGAACCAAAGACGACTGCCGCCCAATCCAACGCCTCCCTGTCGGGCGCTGAAAAACGCGATGCCGAGAAAAACCTGAGTCGCATCGAACGCGCACTCGAAAAACTTGCCACCGAAGAAACCGACTTACACAGCCAAATGGCTGCGCACGATCAGAGCGATTACGAGGGTCTAGGCAAACTCGCCGCCAAGCAGCAGGAGCTCAACGAAAAGCGCGAAAACCTCGAGCTGGAGTGGCTCGAAACCACCGAAAGACTGTCTTAGCCACTGGTCATCTGGCAGACTTAGAGGGCAGGGCAACCTGCACTGCCCTATGGTGTAATGGCAACACTCCGCTCTTTGGATGCGGCATTCTAGGTTCGAGTCCTAGTGGGGCAGCGCTAAACCGGCAGAGCGAGAGGGCAACATGGCAGAGCAGCATCTTGCGGTTGTGGTCCTCGCCGCTGGCGAAGGCACTCGTATGCGCTCTCGCAAGCCGAAGGTGATGCACGAACTCGCCGGAATGCCACTTCTCGGCCACGCTCTGGTAACAGCCTCTCAACTTGGTGCGAGCCACGTGGTGCCGGTAATTCGCCACCAAAAAGACTTACTTGCTGAATACATCACCGCATTCTTTCCAAATGCGACCATCGCCGAACAAGACGATGTGCCTGGCACCGGTCGCGCGGTTGAATGTGCACTAGAAAAACTTCCCGCCGATTTTGAAGGTGCAGTTGTTGTCACTAGTGGCGATGTGCCGATGCTCGATGTGCCAACACTGGAAAATCTCATCGACGCACATCTTGAAACTGGTGCCGCAGCAACTTTGCTAACCGCAATTCTTGATGACCCAACCGGATACGGTCGAATCATTCGCAATAACGCAGGTGCGTTCCTGGAAATCATCGAAGACCGCGACGCCACCGCAGCGCAAAAAGAAATCAACGAAGTAAACGCCGGAGTCTACGTTTTCGATGCGAAACACCTACGCGGCGCACTAGAAAAAATTGGCTCTCACAATGCACAAGGCGAGAAATACCTCACCGATGTTGCCGAAGTCTTAATCAAGGGCAAGCAAAAAGTTCAGGCACTCGCAGTTACCGACAACTGGTTGGTGGCCGGTATCAACGATCGTCGTCAGCTCGCCGATGTTGCCCTCGAGCTCAACCTAAGAATTTGTGAGGCTTGGCAGCTTGCCGGAGTCACAATCCTTGATCCAGCGTCAACCTGGATCGACGTAACAGTTCAGCTTGGCGAAGACGTCACACTGCTTCCTGGTACCTACCTAAAGGGCTTCACAACTGTAGGAGTTGGATCAACCATCGGCCCAGAAGTCACGATGACCGACACCGAAGTTGGCGCAGAGGCTTCAGTTGTGAAATCGCACGTCAACGCCTCGAAGATTGGCGATGGAGCGAGTGTTGGTCCCTTTGCCTACTTACGCCCAGGAACCGAGCTCGGTGCCGACGGCAAGATCGGCACATTTGTAGAGACCAAGAACGCCAAGATTGGCGCCGGTAGCAAGGTGCCGCACCTCTCTTATGTGGGCGATGCCGAAATCGGCGTGGAGAGCAACATCGGAGCCGGCACGATTTTCGCCAACTACGACGGCGTCAACAAGCACCGCAGCACGATTGGATCTCACGTGCGCAGCGGATCGCATAACGTCTTCGTGGCACCAATTACGATTGGTGATGGAGCCTACACAGCAGCAGGCACCGTGGTCCGCAGAGATGTAGAACCGGGTGCTCTCGCGTTGAACGTGGCACCACAAAAGAACTTGGCTGACTGGGTCTTACAAAAGCGCCCTGGCAGCAAAGCAGCAGACGCAGCCCAAAAAGCTAAAAACTAGAGAGAGCGGTAATCCACTTGGATATCTTGGCCAGCAATTCGAAACGACTGGTAATCGTAAGTGGCCGCGCTCATATGGCTCTCGCCGAAGAAGTTGCAGAACTTCTCAACACCAAACTTCTCCCAACCACCGCATACGACTTTGCAAACGGTGAAACTTTCGTTCGCTACGAAGAGTCGGTTCGTGGTGTGGATGCTTTCGTGATTCAGTCACACTCAAGTGGCATCAACAACTGGGTGATGGAACAACTACTTATGGTCGACGCACTTAAGCGTGCGAGCGCCAAGCGCATCACCGTTGTAGCACCGTTTTTTCCTTACGCTCGTCAAGACAAGAAGCACAAGGGTCGCGAGCCAATCTCTGCTCGACTAATGACAGATCTGTTCAAAGTTGCTGGTGCAAACCGTTTGATGTCTGTCGATCTTCACACTCCACAGATTCAGGGATTCTTCGACGGACCGGTTGACCACCTTTGGGCACTACCGACTCTCGCCGACTATGTGGCCAGCAAGTACGAAGCCGACAACTTGACTGTTGTCTCTCCAGACTCAGGTCGCGTGCGCGTTGCCGACATCTGGGCCGAGCGTCTTGGCACACCACTTGCCATCATTCACAAGCGTCGCGATCCAGATCGTCCAAACCAGGTTGAAGCTCATGAGCTTGTTGGTGACGTTAAGGGACGCGTTTGCCTCCTGGTAGACGACATGATCGACACCGGTGGCACAATCGTGGCTGCGGCTCAGGCTCTGAAGAACAACGGCGCAAGCAAGGTAATCGTGGCCGCAACTCACGCGGTCTTCTCACCACCAGCCGTCGAGCGCCTATCCAGCGGTGTAGTTGACGAGGTAGTGGTCACCAACACCTTGCCGATCACCAAGGACAAAGACTTCGCTCAGCTCACCGTGCTCTCAATCGCACCACTTATTGCAGCTGCAATCAGCGCGGTATTCGGCGACGACTCGGTAAACAAGCTGTTCCCTGGTCACGCTTAGTCAAAACCCATTTGCCACCCCGACCTATCCGCGGGTAAACTGGCCTTACACAACGGCGAGGGTCGCAAGACCGTAATCGACGGGGCTAATACTTCAGAAACGTAAGACCAGATTTCTGAAAAGGTCCTTATCGCCAATTCGAAAGGACAAAAATGAACGATCAAATCCACATGAAGGCCGAAGTTCGCAGCAACTTTGGTAAGGGCGCAGCTCGCAAGTTCCGTGCAGCAGGACGCACTCCTGCAGTGATCTACGGACACGGCGGCAACCCAGTTCACATCACTCTTCCAGCTCACGAGATTGCACTTGTACTTCGTCACAAGAACGCACTTCTTCAGCTAGACATCGAAGGCAAGAACCAGACCGTTCTAGTAAAGAGCGCATCAAAGGATGCAGTTACTCAGGTAATCGAGCACATCGACCTAATGAGCATCGTCCTTGGTGAGCGCGTGCACGTTGAGGTTCCTGTTCACATCGTTGGTGAAGCAATGGGTGGACACACCATCGACCTCGAGCACAAGACCGTGAAGGTTGAAGTTGACGCAACGGCTATTCCTGAATTCGTTGAGGTTCACTTCAACAAGGAAGGCGCTGGCTTCCACGTACTTGCCGGAGACATCAAGCTTCCTGCCGGTGCAAAACTAGAGCTTGCAAAAGACGTACTGATTGCATCTGTAATCGTGAACGCAGCAGAGCACTCAGCAGAACTTGCTGCAGCTGCTACTGAGGCTCCAAAGGCTTAGTCAAAAAACTTGTCTAACCAAACTTGGCTTGTGATCGGGCTCGGTAACCCCGGGCCCGATTACGCCAACAACCGTCACAACGTGGGCCAAATGGTGCTCGACGTTCTGGCAAATCGCATCTCTGCGAATTTCAAATCACATAAGAGCAACGCAAACATTGCCGAGGGTCGCATTTCCATGGGCGGCCCAAAAGTGATCCTGGCTAAGCCGGGCAGCTTCATGAACACTTCTGGCGGACCAACCAGTTCGCTAATGAAGTTTTACGACATCGACATCGACCACGTCATTGTGGTGCACGATGAACTCGATATCGACGAAGGTGCAGTCAAGATCAAAAAGGGCGGTGGCCACGCCGGCCACAACGGCCTTCGCGACATAATCTCAGCAGCCGGCTCAAATGAATTCGTGCGCGTGCGCGTGGGCATCGGTCGCCCACCGGGCCGTCAGGACGCCGCCGACTTCGTGCTCAAAGACTTCTCATCCACCGAGCGCAAGGACCTACCGCTTCTGCTCGAACTCTCTGCAGACGCTGTCGAAGCCATCGTTACCAAAGGCCCACTCGACGCCATGAACAGCGTCAACGCAAAGTAACAAGTAATTATTTTTTAGCGTCGGCTACGCGCAGTTCCATACTCAATGCGCCAAGCAACTGCTGGCAAGTGCGTAGGGTGGGGTTTCCGATTCCTCGTTCGATTTTCGAAATTTCCTTTTGCTGAATTCCGCTGTATTCAGCCAATTCCATTTGGGTAATCTCCAAAGCTTCGCGTTTTTGTCGAACCAGGAAGCCAAAAGTCCTCAGGTAGACATCGGCCGTAACCCAAAATTCTTCTTTGTCCAGCGCGCGAATCTCTTCTGCCGAAAGTCCTTCGCGAATGTCGGCCCAGACTTCATCGTGAGTAGCAAATTTACGCTTGGGCATTGGCATATCCTTTAGGTGATTTATCACTTACGATACTCCTCGTCCCTAAACGCGTCAAGCCTTGATCTTGACCTTGAAATATGTCGCTGCTGAGTGAGTTTGCTCGAATCGCGCTTTTTGTCGTATCCATCAAGAATCACAATTCGAGAATCAAGCGCATACGCCCAAAAGACCCGAATAAGCAGTTCCGGGTTCTTTTGAAGGCGAAGTTCAAATAGTCCCTTACCTAGGGCTTTGGATAACCCCTCACGAAGTTCGCCAAATTCAAGGCTCTGCAGTTCTCGATAGATCATCTGGCTTAGCCACAAAAGCTGGCTCTTCGAAAGATGTTTAAAGTTGGCTCGAAAGTTTTCAGCGTCAAAATAAACAATCTCAAAGGCCATGCACTCAGTTAAGTCATTTCCCAGAAATATGAAACTTCACAAATCGATTCCGTGGACAATCCTCCGGTTCCAAAACTGTGGATAGAAACGTAGACTTACCCCCATGAGCACGACAAACTCTGAGGCCCTCGCACGCCTTGTCGCGCTCACCGCAGACGGCTATCCATTCGCCAACCTACAAAAACGC
>JBEGPH010000051.1:0-6395 GCA_041181555.1 Actinomycetota bacterium
CGAACCCGGAAGCTAAGACCTCCTGCGCCGATGGTACTGCAAGGGTGACCTTGTGGGAGAGTAGGACACCGCCGGACTTAATTTAGAAAATGGCCACCTCAATGAGGTGGCCATTTTCATTTAAGGCCTTATTCAGCTTGCCTGTTCCCTTATCGGGTGCAGTCTGCGAAACTTAGTTCGGGAGAATTCAAAATGAGTGAAGATCAGAAGAAGCCGTTTCGGCCAAAGCGCGAAGCGGGAAACCGCAATGAGCGCTCTGAGTCTCCTCGCCCGGAATGGGAAACCCGTGTCCAAATTCCGGTGAATCCGAATCGAGCAAAGTCTCCAGTGATTCCTCCTGAAATTCAGGCCGAAGAATTGCCACTGGCGATTCGAGTGCAGCTCAAAACTCTAACTGAAGAGAACGCCGAGCGCGTTGCTCGTCACCTAGCCATGGTTGGCCTGCTAATCGATGACGACCCTGAGTTGGCTCATCGTCATGCAATGGCCGCTGTTGCTCGAGCAGGTCGAATTGGTTTAGTCCATGAGTTTGCCGGGGTCACCGCCTACAACATCGGTGATTTTTCACTTGCCCTTAGGGAACTTTTGACTCACCGCAGGATCAGCGGTTCGAACGATCAGATTGCGCTCATCGCCGACAGTGAACGCGGCATGGGTCGCCCAGAAAAGGCACTCGAGCTCGGACGAAGCGTAGATCGTGCGAAGCTGCAGCCGCAACAGCGCGTCGACCTTGCCATAGCGCTTTCTGGTGCTCGTTTAGACATGGGTCAGGGTGATTTAGCTCTCGCTGAACTCGAAATTCCGGAGTTAAACCCGAGCAAGGTATTTGAATACACAGTTCCACTTTTCCGCGCATACGCAGAATGCCTTCGTGAACTTTCCCGAGATGCTGAAGCTAAAAAATGGGACGACCTGGCTCAACGCGCGGAAAAACAATTTGAAGAGAAACAGAAACCCGACAGCGAATTTTTCGATGTCATTGAAGAGATAGAGATACCGAAATTGAGTGACAAGCCAAGAGACGAAGCAACAAACAGCGACGGCGAAAAGAAGCGTCCATCGCTTGAGGAGATTCGTAAGAGTCGCAACACATATGGTGGCGATGGTGCGCAGGGCGGATCACGCGTAGGTCGCGGCAGTACCCAGTCTGGTCAGAACAAGGGCGGTGGCCGCGGCAAGTTCGGCGGCAATCGTGGTCGCTAAACTCTGGGGTAAATACGACACTTTGCTCGCCGACCTTGACGGTGTGGTTTACGAAGGTAAGCATGCAATTGCCTTCGCTGTCGAGTCAATTAATGCGATTCAGTCGCAGGGTATACCGGTCGGCTACGTGACCAACAACTCTTCGCGAAAGCCGGAGACGGTTGTAGACCAATTGAGCAGTTTTGGATTAAGGGCTAAGCCGGCAGACATTATTGGTTCTGCGTTGACCGGAGCTGAACTGCTTTCTACGCTCATCCCACGAGGTTCAAAGGTTCTTGTGGTTGGTGGAGAAGGGCTGCGTTCTCGCGTAGAAGAATTTGGATTTCAGGTGGTCGACTCAGCCGACGACAAGCCGGCTGGAGTAATTCAAGGATTTGCACCAGATGTAGCCTGGCGGCATCTTGCCGAGGCGGCTTTTGCTATCCAGGGTGGTGCAAAGTGGGTAGCCACAAATTCGGACTGGACATTGCCACAGGATCGCGGGCTAGCGCCGGGTAACGGCACGCTAGTTTCGGCTGTGCACACGGCAGTTGGTCAGTTACCCGTGGTAGCTGGTAAACCGGAACCGGCAATTTTTCACACCGCAATAAAGCATTTTCAAGCCACCAGCGCACTATTTGTCGGTGATCGAATCGACACTGACATCGTTGGTGCGAATCGCGCTGGTCTCGATTCGGCGCTGGTTCTGACCGGCGTTAGCACTAGAAAAGAACTTCTCGGCATAGATGTTGCAGGTCGCCCTACCTATGTTTTGGCTAATTTGGGTGAACTTCTAACTGAATATGAAGCACCAAAGGCGATTAAGCGAGGTTTTGCTTGTCAAGGAGCCGAGGTAGAACTTTTGGGAAATAAAGTGCTTGTTACTCAGGGCGATCCAAGGTCAATTGGTGCCTTGCGCGCCGCCTGCGCAGTTATCTGGGGGAGCAGTCAGCCGATTTACGCTCTGGAAGTTGAGCCGGCTCTCTACGAGTAGACCGGAAGATAGGCTTATAAGTAGAGGAAACTATGTCACAAGAACTAGAAAAACTTCAGTCGAATTCATCTGAACTCGTAGAGCAACTCACCGCGGAAATAGAACGCATCAAAGCGCTTCCGCTGGGTGATCAGGTTGCTGCCTATTCTGCTTTGCGTGAATTGTTAGAAAACACTCTCAATCAAGCCGACGGAAACTAATGCGTGCCGATATCGCGCTTGTCGAGCGTGACTTAGCTCGTTCAAGAAATCACGCCTCCTCTCTCATAGAGGCTAATCGGGTCTTGGTAAACGGCCGTGAGGTAAAAAAGTCATCACAAAACATCGATGACACCGCTGAACTCGTGGTACTTGAGGCAATCGAATATGTTAGCCGCGCAGGCCACAAGCTAGCTAGAGCCCTAGATGCTTTTGGCGATTTAGATATTCACGGGCGTACCGCACTCGATGTGGGTGCATCAACAGGAGGCTTCACTGATGTGATGCTTCGACGTGGTGTTCGTAGAGTGGTGGCGATCGACGTTGGTCACGATCAACTCGTGACTGAGCTTCAAGAGAATCAGAATGTTTTCAGCATCGAGGGTTTCAATGCTCGTGACCTATCTCTCGATAAGTTGAGTCACATAATCGGTACCAACGTTGATGAAAACTATTTTCAACTCGTGGTTGCCGATGTCTCTTTCATTTCGCTGACTCTTGTGCTTCCAGCGATGGCTTCAGTTGCGCCAAATGCCGACTTTGTATTGCTAATCAAGCCTCAGTTTGAGGTTGGCAAAGACTCGTTGCACGCGTCGGGAATCGTGAATGATCACAGGCTTCGCGCTGATGCAATCAAGCAGGTCGTTGATTGTGCTGACGACCTTGGCTTCGGCATTCGGAATATCGTCCGATCAGAGCTTCCAGGTACGCATGGCAACATTGAATATGTGTTGTGGATTAGTGCCGCACAGGGTAAAAATCGGTCACAATGGACTAGCAAAATCGAAGAATTGGCTAAGGAAGGTAAATGAGCGCATCTCGTTACATCCTGATCGTCACGCACGTTGGTCGTATTGACGCTGTCGCTGCTGCGCTTGAAGCTTGTGAGCAGCTGGTTTCTTCTGGAGTGACTCCCGTAATGACCGCTGATGAACTAGGCGCGATTCGCGGCAAGGCGGCAACGCCTGGCCAGGCTCTGGCTGTAAATACCGTTTCAGAGCTAGGCGTGGACTGCACTCTTCAAGATTTAGAACTAGTCATGGTGCTAGGTGGCGATGGAACAATTCTCAAGGCGGCTGAAATCGCGCGAGATGCTCAGGTTCCCATCATGGGCATCAATCTAGGGCACGTCGGTTTTCTAGCGGAGAGCGAACGTGAGGGCTTGATTGACTCGGTAAAGCGTGCAGTCAGTAAAGAGTATGTGGTCAAAGAACGACTCACATTAGACGTTGAAGTTTTAGTTGATGAAAAAGTGGTTTACCGCACCTGGGCACTAAATGAAGCGACGGTTGAAAAGAGCTCTAGAGAACGGATGCTCGAGGTTGTAATTGAGGTAGACCGTCGTCCACTTTCAAGTTTCGGTTGCGATGGAGTCGTCATGTCGACTCCTACCGGCTCCACGGCTTACGCTTTCTCTGCGGGCGGACCCGTAGTCTGGCCAAATGTTGAGGCGCTACTCATGGTGCCACTTTCCGCTCACGCACTTTTCGCGCGTCCACTGGTAGTGAATCCAGATTCTCTTCTTGCAGTTGAAGTTTTGCAACGCAGCGCGGGCCACGGAGTGCTTTGGTGCGATGGAAGGCGTTCGACAGAGTTAGCTCCAGGTTCTCGAGTTGAGGTAAAACGTTCCACACAGTCGGTGCGATTCGCTCGTCTAACTCAAGGACCATTCACGGACCGATTGGTCCGCAAATTTTCGCTTCCGGTTGACGGTTGGCGCGGTCCAGCAAATTCATAAAAAATGATTCAAGAACTTTACATTCGCGACCTCGGTGTAATTCGTGAAGCTCGGCTTTCTTTTAGGCCTGGTTTCAATGCCATAACCGGTGAAACCGGCGCAGGTAAGACGATGGTGCTAACCGCTCTAGGTTTGCTACTTGGTCAGCGGGCCGATGCTGGCTCGGTGCGCACCGGACAGACTCAAACACTCGTTGAAGGGCGTATTGCTGTTGCCAGTTCGGAGTTGCGCGAACACATCACCAATCTAGGCGGAACTCTTGATGACGATGAACTAATAATGAATCGCATTGTTTCAAGCGAAGGCAAATCGAGGGCCACGCTTGGTGGGGTATCGGTTCCGGTTGCTTCAATCGGCGAAATGGCGGGACAGCTAGTAGTGGTTCACGGTCAGGCTGATCAGATTCGCCTCAAATCTCCAGCGGCCCAACGCGAAGCTCTCGATTCCTTCGCTGGAAATACGGAATTGCTTCAAAAATATAAAGACAGTTTCCAAGACTGGCAGTCAACCGTAAAGCTCATCTCAGAACTCGAATCAAATTCTGCATCTCAATTGCAAGAAGTTGAACGTCTGAAATTTGCGATTGAGGAGATTTCTAAAGTAAACCCAAGGCCTGGTGAAGACATAGAGCTAGCCGATCTAGCAAATCGACTTGGCAATCTTGAAGGATTGCGGGCAGCAGCAAGCTCCGCACATGAAATGGTTTCGAGTGAGTCAGACAACGTCGATGCGCTTGGGCTGACTGGCCACGCTAGAAAAGTGCTCGAGCACGAAAGCGATTCAAAACTTCAAGAACTAGGACTAGCACTAGGTGAAATCACAGCCCATTTGCGAGAAGTGGCCAGCGAACTTGCCAGCTACCTGTCTTCGCTAGACGATGATTCAGATTTGTCATTAGATCAGGTGCAGTCTCGACGTGCTGAACTTACCGCACTCACTCGTAAATACGGAGCCAGTATCGATGAGGTGTTGGAATACAGTCAAAATGCTCAGCTGCAATTGCTGGCTCTAGATAATTCAGATGAGAGAATCGGCGCACTTAGACAGCTAGAGTCCCAGCAATTTGCCGCAGCATCCATGCTCGCAGAAAAGCTTTCACAGAAACGCAAGTCTGCCGCGATTGAATTGGCGAATGCGGTAACCGTCGAGCTAAAGGGATTGGCTATGACTGACGCGAGGCTCGTGGTTGAGGTGGAATCTACCGGCCAACTCACCAATACGGGCTTAGACAACGTCTCCATTTTGCTGGCCAGCTATGCCGGCGCAGACCCTAGACCTATTGGTAAAGCCGCAAGTGGCGGAGAAATTTCTAGGATCATGCTGGCGATCGAAGTGGTTCTTGCCAAGGATCGCCAGGCGACAACTTTTATATTCGATGAGGTAGACGCTGGAGTTGGCGGAGCAGCGGCGATCGAGGTGGGTAGGCGACTGGCTCGCTTAGCCCAGCAAGCCCAGGTAATCGTGGTTACTCACCTGGCTCAGGTAGCAGCATTTGCCGATCATCAGTTGAGAGTGCTTAAGAATTCGAGCGACAACGTTGCCGAGACGGATGTGGTTGTTCTAGACCAAAATCAGCGTTTGGAGGAGCTCGCTCGTATGTTGTCTGGACTGGCAGAGTCTTCAAGCGCCAGAGAACATGCGGCCGAACTCATGTCAATGGCAAAATCGGGACCGGCGAACTAGTAAACTGGACTTCCATGGCAGATGCAATGGATACCTCAAAGACAAGACATATTTTCGTCACTGGAGGTGTTGCATCCTCTCTAGGTAAGGGAATTACCGCCTCAAGCCTTGGAAATCTTCTAAGAGCCCGTGGCCTAAAAGTGGTCATGCAGAAGCTCGACCCATACCTAAACGTGGACCCGGGCACCATGAACCCGTTCCAGCACGGCGAAGTCTTCGTCACCGACGATGGTGCTGAGACCGACTTAGACATTGGCCACTATGAGAGATTCCTAGACATTAATCTTTCTCAATCGGCAAACGTCACCACCGGTCAGATTTACTCGACCGTGATTTCACGTGAGCGTCGCGGTGAATATCTTGGCGATACCGTTCAGGTAATCCCACACATCACTGATGAGATCAAGCGCCGCATGCGCCTTCAGGCTCACGAGACACCAGCGCCAGATGTGATCATCACCGAAATTGGTGGAACCGTTGGAGACATTGAGTCACAGCCATTCCTTGAGGCAGCTCGTCAGGTGCGCCACGAAGTAGGTCGCGACAACGTGTTTTACGTTCACGTCTCGCTGATCCCGTACCTAGGCCCGTCAGGGGAATT
>JBEGPH010000052.1:0-9822 GCA_041181555.1 Actinomycetota bacterium
GAAGTACTTTTAACTTCGCCAACCGGAAAAAGTTCAACCTTACGCATGCATCCTGGGGCGCCTGGCAGCGATAGCTGGCACGTGCGTGCCCTGCTTAGCGAGATTGGCGAGTACAAGTTTTGCATCCGAGCATTCGGCGACGACTACGAAACCTGGCATCACAATGCGCAAGTCAAGCTAGAAGTTGGCGTTGACGAAGAGCTAATGATGCTAGAGGGAGTTGCGCTGTTCGCTCGTGCAGCTGCCGAAAAAACTCGAAGCAAAGAAAACGCAAAGCAGCTGATAGCAATTGCAGAAATTCTTGGAGATGCTTCAAAGTCTGCTCAGGATAGATTCGCGGCAATTGATTCGGCTGATTTAAAAAAACTTCTTTTCGACGAACCAATTAGAAGCATCGTTACTCTCAGCGATGAATATGTGATCAAGTGCGAGCGCGAATACGCGGGCGCGGCAGCATGGTACGAATTCTTCCCTCGCAGTGAAGGCGCTTCAGGAAACTTTGTTACGGCAGCCAAGCGCCTGCCTGAAGTGGCAGCAATGGGGTTCCAAATTCTTTACATGCCTCCAATTCACCCGATTGGTAAGTCGTTCCGTAAGGGGCCAAACAATAGCCTTACCGCGGGAGACCAAGACCCGGGTTCTCCTTGGGCAATCGGCAGCGAGGTTGGAGGTCACGATGCTATCCACCCTGACCTTGGCACCGAAAAAGATTTCGTAGCATTCGTAAAGAAGGCAAAAGATTTGGGGCTGGAGATTGCCCTCGACCTAGCATTGCAGGCCTCACCTGATCATCCCTGGGTCAAGAGCAACCCAGAGTGGTTCACCACCCGCGCTGATGGTTCGATTGCCTACGCCGAAAACCCACCAAAGAAGTACCAGGACATCTACCCCATCAACTTCGACAACGACCGCGATGGGATTTATCTTGAAGTTTTGCGAGTTGTGAAGCATTGGATAGGGCTTGGCATTCGAGTCTTCCGAGTTGACAACCCACACACTAAGCCGGTCAATTTTTGGGAGTGGCTCATCGGTGAGGTGAATGCAGAATTTCCTGACGTTATTTTCTTAGCCGAAGCCTTCACCCGCCCAGCAATGATGCACCAGCTCGGCAAGTCAGGTTTTCAGCAGAGCTACACGTATTACACCTGGCGAAACAGCAAGGCAGAGCTCGAGGCTTACCTAAATGAACTCGCTCACGAGAGTGCAGACTTCTTCAGGCCAAACCTGTGGGTTAGCACGCCAGACATTTTGACCGAGTACCTTCAGTTTGGCGGACCAGCCGGCCACAAGATTCGCGCATTGATCGCATCAATGGCAGGCGCCAGCTGGGGGATGTATGCCGGCTACGAATTAGTTGAAGCAGTGGCACGTCAAGGAGCCGAAGAGCACATCGACAGCGAAAAATATGAGTACAAACCTCGCGATTGGAAAGCGGCAGAAAAATCCGGTCGTTCGATTGCGCCGTTTATAACCAAGCTGAATGACATTAGAAACGAAAACGCCGCGATTCGCCAATTGCGCAACCTTGAAGTTCACTACAGTGATGATTCTGCAATCCTGGTTTTCTCTAAGAACCTTGCGGCAGAGCACACATCTAACGGAAAACCTGAAACCATAATCGTGGTTGTGAACACTGATCCGCACGCAATCCGAGAGACAACCGTTCACCTCGATGTAGGTCGCGCCGGAATTCACGCCGACGAATTTGAAGTGGTAGATCTGTTGACCAACAAAAAGTACGACTGGTCAGCACACAACTTTGTTCGCATTGATCCGCGCGATGTACCTGGCCACATTTTCAAAGTCACAAAGATTAAGTAGGTGGCAGGCATGGTATTTGGAAAAAAGATTGATCTTCCGCTTCCGCAGCTCGACGCCGCAATCCTGCACAAGATTTCTGTCGGCAGCTACCACAACCCGCACGAAGTTCTCGGCGCTCATCCCCACGGCGACGCCTGGATAGTGCGCACCCTGAAACCAATGGCAACCAAAGTTGTCGCAGAGCTAGATGGTGGCATCCAATTTGAACTTGATCACCTCGAAAATGGGGTCTGGCAGGGCTTAGTCAAAACCAAAAAGACTCCCGACTACCGAATTGTCGCCACTTATGAAGACGGCACCGAATGGCGCGTAGACGACCCGTACCACTACCTGCCAACTCTTGGCGAGCTTGATTTGCACCTGATTGGTGAAGGCCGACACGAGGAACTCTGGAAGGCACTTGGGTCGCAGATTCGCGCACTGGGTACCTCGCAGGGCACCAGCTTCGCTGTTTGGGCCCCTAACGCTCAAGCAGTTCGAGTGGTCGGCGACTTTAATAACTGGAATGGCATAAGCCACAGCATGCGAGTTATGGGTGGAAATGGTGTCTGGGAGCTTTACATACCTGGGGTGACAGCCGGCACCAAGTACAAGTACGAGATTCTCACCAAGTCGGGACAATGGATTACCAAAATCGATCCGCTCGCTCGACACACCGAAACTCCTCCCGCCACTGCTTCGGTGGTAACCGAATCAACCCACCAGTGGAATGATGAAAAGTGGATCAAGGCACGCACCAAGCGCGATGCGCTGAAGTCTCCAATGTCAATTTACGAATTGCACGTCGGATCATGGCGCAAAGGATTGGACTATCGAAGCCTCGCAGCCGAACTAATCCCATACATTAAAGAACTTGGCTTCACTCACGTGGAGTTCATGCCAGTTGCTGAACATCCATTTGCACCATCGTGGGGCTACCAAGTCACCGGATATTTTGCACCGACCTCACGCTTTGGTTCACCGGACGACCTCAAGTATCTAATCGATCAATTACACAATGCCGACATCGGCGTAATCATGGACTGGGTTCCCGCTCACTTCCCAAAGGATGACTGGGCTCTTGCTCGCTTTGATGGTGAACCGCTTTATGAGCACGCTGACCCTCGTCGAGGTGAACACCCTGACTGGGGAACATACATATTTGATTTCGGTCGACGCGAAGTTAAAAACTTTTTAGTTGCAAATGCGCTTTACTGGCTCGAAGAATTCCACTTTGATGGTTTGCGAGTAGATGCCGTTGCCTCGATGCTGTACCTCGACTACTCGCGCGAGGGCGACAACTGGCTACCAAATGTTCATGGCGGCAGAGAAAATCTAGACGCAATCGCCTTCATGCAAGAGGTTAACGCCACTGCTTACCTGCGCAACCCGGGCATCATGATGATCGCCGAGGAATCCACCAGCTGGGGCGGAGTAAGTTCTCCGACTGACGGCGGAGGGCTTGGTTACGGCTTTAAGTGGAACATGGGATGGATGAACGACACTCTTCGTTACATCGAAAAAGACCCTGCATATCGCAAGTATCACCACAGCGAACTTACCTTCTCGATGCTCTACGCCTACGACGAAAAGTTCATTCTTCCAATTAGCCATGATGAGGTCGTTCACGGTAAAGGCTCACTACTTAACAAGATGCCGGGCGACCACTGGCAGCAACTCGCCAACGTGCGTGCCTACTTGGCCTACATGTGGGCTCACCCCGGTAAACAGTTGCTGTTCATGGGAAGCGAATTCGGTCAGCAATCCGAGTGGAACCAGGAACATGGGCTTGAATGGTGGATCTTGGAGCAGCCATCGCATCAGGCCCTTAGTCGATTGGTTTCCTCGCTCAACCAGCTCTACGTTGAAAACCCACCAATGTGGCAACTAGATCACGACCACCGAGGATTCACCTGGATCGATGGAGGCGCAGCCGATTCGAACGTGCTTACCTTTATTCGCTGGGATGAAAAGGGCGAACCGATTGCTGTGGCGATTAATTTTGCTGGACACCCTCATCACGACTGGACGCTAGGTTTACCGAAAAAGGGTGATTGGCTAGAAATCCTGAATACCGACGCTCACGATTTTGGCGGGTCAGGGGTTGGCAACATGGGGCGAATTTCCGCAAATAGCGAAGGAAGTCACGGTCAACCGTACTCGGCAAAAATCACAATTCCGCCACTGGGCGCCGTTTGGTTCAAGCCGGCAAAATAACGGCTAAAACAACATCGAGGTAAGTCTGGCGCGAGCCGCGATAACCGTTGGATCAGCTTTACCTACGATTTCGAAATACTTCAGCAAGCGATCTTTCATTTGCTGTTGCTCATCTTTAGAAACGTCAGAGAAATTGCTAAGCAGAGCATCGAATCCAACCGCGAAGTCGCCAATTGCAATCAACGCATCGGCGAAAACCATTAGCTCATCAAAATTCTGCGGTGAATTGTCGAGTACCTTTTCAAAATCTAGGCCTTCCACTCTCAGCAATAATTCGGTTTGGGAAAGGCCAGCTGCGGCAAGTGAATCAGCGGGACTTTCTCTCAGTATCTGCTGGTAAAGCTCAAGTGCCTTTTGATTTTCGCCGGCATTAAGCGCCTCGGCTGCCTCCATGTGGTTCTTTGGCAATTTTGGCGCTGTGGAAATCGCCTGAGCGCTTTCATTTACAGTAATTCGTTCGGTAACGCCATTGCTCGCAGCAACCTCTAGCAGCTTGTTGATGATTGAAGTAATTTGCTCTAATTCAACACTGCCATTGAATAGTGGGAATGGTTGCCCCTTCAAAACTGCAATGACTGTGGCGGCCTGCTGCACCGAAAAAGCTTCTGCTACACGTTTATGAGCAGCTACATCAATTCGACCTAGAAGTAGTGCACCGTTTGCTTCTTTTGCGAGGGCTTCCAGTTTTTCACTGAGCGCAACGCTTTCAACTTGCTGAGAATAAAAATCAATGACCAGCGGCACACGAGTAGAAAGCTCAAGATAGGTTCGCAGATTTGCTTCGGTTATTTCTGCAATTAGCGAAGGCAGCTCCAGCGAGATAGGTGCCGATTCTGCGGTGGCACTGTTCTGCTTATTGAGCGAGGAAAGATCCATCGCTCCGCGGAGTCTTGAGTTCAAATCCTCAGCCATCACAAACTCCGAACGCTAACTAAGCCCTGAGTTGCACCGATCAACTTGATTTTTGATTTGTCGGCTACCGGCGGCACATAGAAGAAAAGCATGTCTCCATAGGTTGATTGCACTCCCCTGGTAGATCCGTTTGCACCAAGCAGCATGGCCTCCTGGCCGCTAACTCCAACGGCACTGTTGGCCTTCTTTGGCTTAATTGTGTAGATATCGGTTTGATAGACAGCCACTAAGGCTCCGCCATCGCTGGTGGCTAGTGAGATTACATTTGGGTCACCTAGCTTGTGTGTGTAAGTAATGTTGGCGTTGTTTAACTGAGTGGCCTGAGCCTTTTGCGCCTGACTAACCTGCTTGAAAAATTCATTGTCGAGATCGAATAACGGCGAACTTAGGCTGGCAGCGCCTGAATTCAAGACATCGCCGAAAGTGGTTGGAATATTTTTTGGCTGGATCTTGAGGAAAAGTGAGCCCGAGTCAATTGGGATGGCACCAATGTCGGATGCGGGCACCGCAGGAATTTTCGCGCCTGGCATTAGTCGTGATGTAAACCAGACCTGGTACTTGCTCCTGGGTGTGTCTTGCTGCAATACCAGCATCTGTGGTAAAGCCGCGGCACCAGGCTCATCGGTGACCACCATGAGCTGCCTTGGCCAAGAAGACGTGGCAGCCGGCAGACTGAATCGAATGGGTTTTCCTACAATTGCCGGAAGCGCTGCGATTCGCTTACTTTTCAGTCTGAGCTGGTAGTTGATGTCACGAACCTGCAATGCAGGCCCGGTGAAGCGTTCAATCAAAATTCTCTTGTCATTTGATGCATCGGCATCGCGAGCGACGACCGCCACATCAGAAATAATGCGTGTTACTTGCGAGCTCAAGAGCGAAACCTGATCGACTCGAGCGGCACTATTGGTAGGTGAAGGAGTGGCCAGACTTGTGCTGGAAGTGCAACCGGTCAAGAGGGTGAGCGTTAATCCTGTCGAGGTAATCGCAATAAAACCTCGAGCGGCGCGACGACCACGCTTTGGAGCAACTACGGTGCTGCGGTAACGATACTTGGGCGGCTTCGGCGGTTTTGGGGTCTTACGCCTCGGGCCGCGATTAATTCTCATTCGACGATAAGTGAGGAAGGTCAGAATCGCAGCACCAAGCAACATAACTAATCCAACCCAAATCATGACGGTTGGAATCGTGAAGTCGAGCGGAACCTGCCACAAAATTTCGATTTTTCCCGGAGCCGAATCAACTCCGTTGCTGGCGATTAGAGCCGCACCCTGTTGCTTAGGTGACACAATTAGCGAACTCTTTTGCGCTCCGGAATTCTCAGCTCTCCAGAGATCGGAGTTCGTAGGAGTTACCGAAGCCTCAAATCCTGGAACCAAAGTATTGGAAATGCGCTTCGTAGCTTTGTCTGCTGAGACGGTCAGATTTGTCGACTTACCGACAAACGCCACAATGTCAGACTCTCGGCCTGCAGCGATAAAGGCAGGACCTTCGTTAGTGGCAGAAATCTTTGGCACGCCTGGGTGGATTGAGAGCACCGAATTTGGAATAACCACATAGGGAGCCTTTTGCTTTAGCTCGATACTGGCCGAATACTGGCTTGGCGGCGCCAGAACCGTGCGCTCCGCAAGGCCAAGCAGAATAAGGGCCGATGACAGGATGAACAGCACAGCAGCAATTACAAAGCGCATGCAAAATCCAATCAGGCTAAACTTGGGACGGGCGAAAATGCCTGTGGATAAGTCTACCCAAGTGGCTAGGAGCCAAGTTTTGAGCGGTGAACGGCCAAAATGCACAATTGGCAGCCGAATTACGCGAGACCTCAAACCGCATGATTGCCGCCGAGAAGGAACTCGAAGAGGTTGGCGAACCTACCTACGCGGGTGTTGGCGCTAAGGCCGCACTGATTCTCTCAACTTCTGAAGAGCAGGCCAAGCGACTGGTTCTCGATGCCGAGACAGAAGCAGCAATTACTAGAAAAAATCTCAACGAAGAGCTCGAAGAGCAGCGCCGAGAAGCACAAAATTATTACGACTCGCTGGTTAACGAAGCTCAACGTAGAGCAGACAGAATTATCAATGCGGCCACCGTTGAGTATGACGACTCAATCAAAGAAGCCAAAACCAAGGCTGCAGAGATTGTCGACGAGGCGGTGCGCGAGGCTGGCGCCATTCGAGGATCGATTGCCACCGAGGTCGCCAAGTTGCGCGCCACCGCAAAGCGCGAAGTTGAAACCCTCAAGGCAAAAGTTGAGCGTGATCTTGCCGAAAAGAAACTCATTGCTTCGCGCGAGGCAAACACCAGCGTCGACATGTTCCGAGCGCTGGCACTGGTTTCCGATCAAGCGCGCATTGATTTAGAGCTTGAGTTAACCGCACGTCGAGCCGAAGCCGAACAAACTTATTTGCGAAAGCACCAAGAAGCAGTCGCTGCAACACAGCGCTACCTCGATGATGCAAACGCCCAGCTAGCATTGGCCATCACACGTGCAAATGCGGCTCGACTCGAAGCCGAAACTCTTGAGGCAGCTGCCCGTTCAATCAACAAGAAGTTGACTGATGAAACTCGAATAAAGGTAGATGCGATGATTGCGTCAGCCGATGCCGAAGCTCGCGAAATTATTCGCACAGCAAACGCCAAGGCCGCCGAAGATATTCGCGATGCAGAGGCAAAACTTCGCCGCCTAGAGGTAGAACGCGATGCGGTTTCGCAATACGTGCAAAACCTTAAGTCGGTATTTGAGCGACTTCAGGCTAACCTGAACATTACTTAGCAAATAGGGGCGGCATGTCGAATCCAATCAAGGTAACCAACTCCTTCCAGATTGGCTTGCTTGGTGGCCTCGGCGTGCTTGCAGCCCTGGTGATTGGCAACATGATTACCACAATCGCCAATATCATCACCTACGTTTTTGCCTCCATCTTCATCGCGCTGGGCCTAGACCCGGTGGTTCGATTCTTGGAACGACGCAAGATAAAGCGACCGATTGCCATCGTTACCGTAGTCGTTTCGGTTTTGGCAATTTTTGGCAGCCTTATTTGGTCACTCGCCCCAACCCTGGTGAGTCAAACCGCCCACTTTGTTCGTCAGGCACCTGGACTTCTAAAAGGTGTGACCCAACTCGATTGGGTAATTCGCCTCGACTCGCAGTTCGGCGGCGCAATCACCAACGGCCTAACCAGCTTCGGCGATTTCTTGGGTAACTCGGCAAACTGGCCGGCAATGCTTGGTGGCCTGGTTCAGGTGGGTCTGAGTATTTTCAATGGCTTCTTCGCCGGGCTCGTAATTATCGTGCTTTCGATTTACTTCATGGCCTCGCTCGAATCGTTCAAACAGTGGATCTACAAGCTTGTTGCTAAATCAAAGCGAGAGCAATTCATCGGCATTTCGGAGCAGATCTCAAACTCGGTAGGTCGCTACGTTATGGGACAAATCACTATCGCTCTAATCAATGCGATTCTGGCGTTCATAATGATGAGTATTGTTGGAGTGCCATTCTCACTTTTGCTCGCGGTGATTTCATTCCTACTTGCTTTGATTCCACTGGTCGGTTCGGTTAGCGCGGCTATCTTGATTGCTTTGGTAGCGCTTTCGGTTTCACCAGTTCACGCGCTGATTGCAATTATTTACTCACTCGTTTACATGCAAGTTGAGGCTTACATAGTGAGCCCGCGAATTATGCAAAAGGCAGTGGACGTACCAGGTTCGGTAGTAGTGGTTGGTGCGCTAGTTGGTGGAACACTTCTTGGAGTCTTGGGTGCCCTGATTGCAATTCCTGTGGCCGCATCAATTATTTTGATCTTGCGCCAGGTTTGGGTACCACGCCAGGAAATCGCCTAGCCGTTCCAAACTTCCGGCAACGGATAGGCGCTGGGGTTAGTAACCTTCACAATTTCATCGAGTACGCGTTTGGTCGCACTCTCTCCCACCCAAAGGTGTTTTGCGCCGTCTACGCCAACAACCTCAGCCTGAGGCACAACACGGAACTTCTGACGTGCTTCTTCAGGTTGAAGGTAATCGTCTAGCTCGGGCACGATGGCGATAACACGCTTGGTTGAACCAGCCCACTTTGCCAACTCCTCAGCTGTGGTTCTGCGGAGCGGAGGGGAAAGCAGGATTACCCCTTCCACCGGCTCATCAATCGCATATTTGAGCGCCAACTCGGTACCAAAGCTCCAGCCAACCACCCAAACGTTGGGCAAATTGCGACTGCGAACAAACTCCAGGGCCGCCCGCAGATCGGCTTCCTCCGCTACCCCATCGCCAAAACTTCCTTCACTCTTGCCGTGTGGAGATTCGGTGCCGCGAGTGTTGAACCTAAAGACCGCGATGTCGGCCAACTCCGGCAAACGATTGGCTGCTTTGCGATAAACATGGCTATCCATGAAGCCGCCGTGGGTCGGCAGTGGATGGCACATGACAAGTGTGGCTTTCGGTGGGGTGGCTAGAGGTAGAGCAAGTTCCGCCACAAGACTGAGTCCATCTGTTGTGAGAAGAGTTACTGCCTCGCGTCGGCTTGGTAACTCAGTGCTCGATTTGATTTCGATGCTCAAAGAAGTGGCCCCTGAAACGATGACCAGCAATTGTTGTGAAAGTGTCTGCGCGTTGCGATATCACGATGAGCATCCCAAGCCACTGTGTGAGCCGTGCCCTTAGTGATCATTAGATTGCAGTATGGGCAGACCCAAGTTTTTCCATCGTCTGCTTTAGTACCGGCTGTGGTTTGCACAATGTATTCGACGCCGTTTTTAATTACTGTCTTGCGGATACCAATTCGAACGGCATCCAAGTTAAGTTCGGTGCTCTCAGCGTTTTCCTTGCGCGAACGCTTCGGACGATTACTGCGAGGCATTAGTACCAGCCGTACTTATTTGAATGGGCCAAAGCTCCACACGG
>JBEGPH010000053.1:0-6198 GCA_041181555.1 Actinomycetota bacterium
CTTAGCGAAGTACTAGAAGATTTGGCTGCAGTAGGTAGCGGTAGTTGTCGCTCTTGTCTTTGGCTGCGTGACTCGTGATCAAAACTGGGCTTGGCTTATTTGGGTTATCCGCATTGCGAGTGAAACCTATTTTGACAAACTCAGTGTGCACTCCAGCAAGACCGTCAATCAGATACTGCGGCTTTAGCGCGAGAATGTTGTCGTCGCCGGTAAGTTCAGCTGGGATATTTTCTGAAGCTTGTGCGGTTTCATTGCCCATCGATTCAAGTTCAATCGTTGACTCACCGAAGGTGTACTTGAGTGCATTGTCGCGCTGAACAACCAACATCACGCGTCGGGTCGACTCAAGAAGATCGGCCTTTGACACCACGGTGAAGTTTTCCAACTCGGTTGGGAACATCGACTTGATTGGCGGGTAGTTTCCCTTAATCAACAATGCTGTAACCGAACGGTTATTGGCCTGGAATGCAATCATCTGACGCTCGTCGTTGTTGATTATTGATACAGAGATTTCACCCTGGTTTGCAAAAGTCTTGGCAACTTCAAGCAGAGTGCGAGCAGGAACTAGAACGCTCTGCCCATCTGCTCCTGAGTTTGCCTTCCATGGCAATTCACAAAGAGCCATACGATACTTGTCGGTAGCGAGAAGAGAAATTTCTTTGTCTGTGGTTTCGATCTGAACTGCACTGTAAATCGGCTGAACGTCATCCTTCATCGCAGCGATTGCCACCTGGTGCACCGCTGTTGCGAAAGTCTCACCAGAAACCGAACCAGAAATTACTGGAATCTCAGGAAGGGTTGGGTACGCAGCGACATCCATGATGGCTAAGGCAAACTTGGTTGATCCACAGGTTACGTGAACTTTTGAACCGTCTAGGTTGAATTCGACTGGAGCGTTTGGGAGCTTGCTGGCGATATCGCTTAGAAGACGACCAGAAACTAGCGCTCGGCCTGAGTTTTCTACCTTGGCAATGATTTCAGCCTGGGCAGAAACTTCGTGATCAAAAACAGAAAGACGCAAAGCATTGGCGTCGGCCTCAATGAGAATTCCCCCGAGGATTGGGGTGCTGGTGCGCTGTGGCAGTAGACGGACTGCGAATGAAACAGCTTCACTCAAAACATCGCGATTTACCTGAAACTTCAAGGTGATTACCTAACTGGATTCGTACGGAGAACTAATCTTGGCACATAACCGGAGACAATTTGGCTAGGTCGAAATTGGTCGACTCTAAGAGTTATCAAATCTCTCAAATATCTTTTTAAATCTAAAAACATTATTAACCATTGTGGAAATTGTGGAGAAATCAACCAAGGCCAGTAAATCACTGGAAACTACAACGGTGAAAGATGTTTATACAGCTGTGTATATGTCTGTGGATAACTTAGGGTTCTGTGGAGTGATAATTTGAATCCCACAGTCAAAGCCTAGTAATTCACTGATATGTGGGGTATTTCACAGTTATCCACAGGTCTATAAACAGGTGGATATTAACCTGCTGTTAGCGGGAAACTTTGACTCTGTTAATGATTTCACTGACCTGGTTATAAAGCTCGCGACGGTTTTTCATTTCATCCGCGATCTTGTTATAACCGTAAAGCACTGTCGTGTGGTCTCGGTTACCAAAGATTTGGCCGATTTTAGGTAGGGAAAGGTTGGTTTGGGTGCGGCAGAGGTAGAAGGCAATCTGGCGCGCAGTGGCAACGGCTGAGGTTCGGGATTTTCCGTAAATCTCGTCTGAGCTGATTCGATAGTAGGCAGATACCGCGTTGACAATATCGACCGCAGTTACCACGGTGTCTTCACCGAGATTGGTCGTGTGCTTCAAAACCGTCTGCACCAGGGCCATGTCCACCGGGCTGCGGTTTAGTGCGGCGAATGCGGTCACTTGAATTAGTGCACCTTCAAGTTCGCGAACGTTTTGGGAAACCCGGGTAGCCATAAATTCAAGGACATCCTCAGGCACGCGGAGCTTTTCGTTTTCCGCCTTCTTGCGCAGGATCGCAATACGGGTCTCAAGCTCTGGAGTGTGAATATCGGTGCTCAGGCCCGATTCGAAGCGACTGGTTAGGCGCTCTTCAAAGCCGGTCAGCATCTTTGGTGGCAGATCCGAGGTGATCACGACCTGCTTGTTGTGGTCGGTCAGAGTGTTGAAGGTGTGGAAGAAGGCTTCTTGGGTCTGGTCTTTGCCCTGCAAGAACTGAATGTCATCGATTAGCAGGATGTCTACTTCGCGGTATTCAGCCTGGAATTGGGCGGTTCGGTTGTTTTGAATCGCATTGATGAAGTCGTTGGTGAACTCTTCACTCGAAACATAGCGAACTTTGATTTTTGGATAAAGGCTTAGCGCGTAGTGGCCAATTGCATGCAGAAGGTGAGTTTTACCCAGACCAGAGTTTCCATAAATGAAAAGCGGGTTGTAGGCCTTGGCCGGAGTTTCGGCCACCGCAAAAGCGGCCGCGTTGGCGAATCGGTTAGATGACCCGGTAACGAAGTTATCGAAGTTGTATTTGGGGTTGAGCCTGGTTTCGTGGCTGCGGCCTACCGAGGTGCTGTTGGAAAGATAACTTGGCACGTTCACGGGAGCGGCCACCGGCTCCTCGATTGCCTCAGGCGCGGTCGGTACCGAGATTTCTGGGTTCACAAAAACGGCAAAATTACCTGCGCCCTGGTTATCCACAGAGTTTTGGATGGCCTCAACGATTGCCGGACGAATGCGAGTGTCAATCATTTGGCGGGTTAGCTCGTTTGGAACCTCGATGTAGAGCGTGTCGCCGAGTACACCCTTAGGCTCGGCAAGACCCAAAAAGGCCAGAACGTTTCGTTCCAAACGATCATCGGCGTTGACCTTGTTAGTTATTTCTTGCCACAAAGTTGCGACGGTATCAGTTGCTGCCATCATCGCTCCTTTGCTTCCCCTAGATGACTGGGCTCTAGACAGTTTTACACAGGTTTTCCACACGGTGGATAACCTGTGTATAAGTTCTAGATACCCCTGTGGAAAAACACCACAAACGCTATTTTGATGAACACTCTGTGGAAAAAGCAAATCGGCTCAGCGTGTCGAAAAAAGATTTGGCAAAAAGCCTGAAAAAACTTGACCTTCAGGGCTATTACCCCCTAGGTTTAACAGGTTGCTTTGCTTTGGAATCGGCTGCAACATTTACGTCGAAAGACACCATCGAAGGTTCTAAATAAGTTTTCATTGGAGTAGATCTATGAGCAAGCGCACATTCCAGCCAAACAACCGCCGTCGTGCGAAGACTCACGGTTTCCGTGAGCGCATGAAGACCCGCGCAGGTCGCGCAATCTTGGCTGCCCGCCGTCGCAAGGGCCGTTCAGAGCTTTCGGCTTAATCGAGTTTCACCATGCTGGCTCGCGAGAACCGGCTGATCTCAGCCGATGATTTTCGCTCGACCATGAGAACTGGTCGAAAAATTGCCAGCAACCACCTAGTCACCTACCTGAAAAAGGATCCCGAACAGGGTCCGGTCAGATTCGGGTTCGTGGTGGCTAAATCGGTTGGGGGAGCAGTAAGCCGAAACCTGGTAAAACGCAGGCTTAGAGCCGTGGCCAGGGAACTAATGGCTGAAATCAATCCCACCGACAACATCTCGATCGTAGTCAGAGCCCTTGAGGGAGCCGCTGACGCCACTTTCGAGACGTTGAAATCTGAGTTTTCGTCGTCGGTGCAAGCCGGTGTCAGGAAATTGGCCGGATGAGCTGGTTGTTTCAGACCATCTGGCTAGCACCAAGAAATGTAGAAATCTTGTTGCTGAAGGGTTATCGCAGGGTAATTTCGCCACTTTACGGCGATGTTTGCCGCTTTTACCCGAGCTGCTCCAGCTATGGGCTAGGGCAGGTTCAGCAGCGAGGAGTAGTTTTAGGGTCGTTGCTAGCAGTTTGGCGAATCCTTCGCTGCAACCCGTGGGCTCAAGGTGGAGTCGATGAGGTCAAGCCAGGATCAGGCAAGTTTCTAGTAACCGAAACCGGCTTTGTAGTACCGAAACCTAAGAAGGGTTAGTTCATGGACATTTTGTATCCGGTCAAGTGGGTAATTGAGGCCATCCTGGTCGCGTTCCACTGGGTCTTCACCACCATCGGCATGCAGCCAGATGCGGGTGCCACCTGGGTGCTTTCAATCGTTGGGCTAGTTCTCGTGGTGCGCGCCGCGTTGATTCCGGTCTTTGTGAAGCAAATCAAGAGCCAGCGAAACATGATGATCATGCAACCTGAGCTTCAGAAACTTCAGAAGAAGTACAAGGGCAAGACTGATCGCGAATCACGCGAGAAGTTTGCCAAGGAACAAATGGACCTCTACAAGCGCACCGGCTCAAACCCGATGAGCTCGTGTTTGCCGTTGCTAATCCAGATGCCGATCTTCGGTGGATTGTTCTTCACCCTGAACTCTGCCCAGCACGACAATGCCGGAGTGTTCTTCTTGACCAAGGATTTGGCCGAGTCATTCAGCAAGGCAACATTGTTTGGTGCCAAACTATCTGAGACTTTCCTAAGCGCAACCTCAATAAACGTGCAGGTTCTAGCCGCGGTCATGGTTATCACTATGACAGTGACACAGTTCATTACTCAGAAGCAGATCATGGCTAAGAACCAGAATCCTGACAGCATGAACAGCCAGTACATGATGACTCAGAAGATCATGCTTTATGTCTTCCCACTGATCTTTATGATCTCCGGTGTCTCGTTCCCTCTAGGCGTTATGTTCTACTGGCTAACCTCAAACTTCTGGACCATGGGTCAGCAGTTCATCGTTATCCGCAACATGCCTACCCCAGGTTCAATCGCCCACCGTCAGCGCGAAGAGCGTTTGGCCAAAAAGGGCAAATTGACCAAGACCAACGATGCCCAAGAGGCCATCGAAGAGGCCACCCCAACCACTACCCAGCGCCAGCAGCCGACCGGCAAAAAGCGCGCAAAGAAGAAGTAGACCATGTCAGACGAAATCAAGAACGAAGAAGTAGTTGAGACCGAGGTAGCCGAGGCTGCCGAAGCGGACTCGAAGGACAGCATCAAGGCCCTAGAGGAAGAGGGCGACATTGCCGCCGACTACCTAGAGGAATTGCTGGACATCTACGACCTAGACGGCGACATCGAGATCGATGTGCGTCAGGGCCGCGCCTACCTAGAGGTTTCGGCCTCGGGCGAGAGCAACCTCAAGCTGATTTCTGACCCTGAAACCGTTGAGGCGCTCCAGGAGCTCACCCGCCTGGCCGTTCAGGTAAAGACCAACTCTTTCAGCCGACTAATCCTTGATGTTGGCGGCTCACGCCAGACCCGCGTTAACGACCTGACCCGCATTGTTAATAAGCTGGTTGCCAAGGTCAAGGACTCCGGCGAAGCCATCCCAATGAAGCCAATGAGCTCATATGAGCGCAAAATTGTGCACGATTTGGTGTCAGAAGCCGGGCTAACCTCGGAGTCTGAGGGCGAAGGCAAAGAGCGCCACATCGTCATCAAGCTTGCCTAATCGGGCAATTGTTTCACGCGAGCTCCAGGCGAAGTCGAAGCTGTGCTGAGACCTCGCCGAGCGAGACTTGTACGAGTAACTTAAAACGTGATGTTTCACGTGAAACATCAAGTTGATAGGAAAAATGGACGAATTTGCCCCTGAAATAGAGCCCGCTCAAGCAGCGGCTATTTTTGGTGCGCAAATCGACCAGGCCAGGGGATACTTCAAAGCTTTGGTCCGCGATGCTGATCTTTTGGGTCTGCTTGGCCCGCGGGAGATGCCAAAACTATGGTCTCGCCATATTCTCAACTCCGCAGTTGTGGCCGAATTAGTCCAGTCGGGTCAGTCCGTGGCGGATGTTGGCTCTGGGGCCGGATTACCGGGAATTCCTATGGCTCTGGCCCAACCAGGGGCACATTTCACCCTGATCGAGCCGATGGAACGCCGCTCAGACTGGCTCAAGCAGATGGTCCAGGAGCTAGGTTTGGCTAATGTATCTGTAAATCGCGCCCGGGCCGAAGAGGTGGGGGACGTCTTTGATGTGGTCACCGCCAGGGCAGTTTCTGCATTGCCGAAGTTATTGAAGATGTGCGTACCGCTTACTAAGCACGGCGGAGAAATAATTGCACTCAAGGGCAGTAAGGCCGCCGAAGAAATCGAAGATTCGAAGAAGCTTCAAAAGAAGCTCGGAATCGAGTCCTTTGAGATTATCCGCTGCGGCCAAGAATTT
>JBEGPH010000054.1:0-6130 GCA_041181555.1 Actinomycetota bacterium
GTGGCCCTGAATGATGGCGTGGTAAACCTTGTGAACCTTTCGATCGCGAAACATTTGTTTAAGCCGCGAGTAAGCCACTTCGGTTTTAGCGACCATCATGAGCCCGCTGGTTCCAACATCAAGTCTTTGCACAATTCCCTGGCGTTCCTGCGCCCCAGAAGTCGTCACGGGTATTCCCCTGGCCATGAGTACACCGAGGACGGTTGGGCCTTCCCATCCCACAGAAGGGTGAGCAGCCACACCAGCCGGCTTATCTACAACCACCAGGTCGGCATCTTCGTAAACAATTTTCAACTCTGGAACTTCAACCGCAACGACAGCAAGCGGGCTCTCTGTCACTGGCAATTGAACCTCGACCCAAGATTCATCTTGGACACGGTCGCTCTTGCCTGCGATTCGGCCGTCTACCGTGATGTTTCCCGACTCAGCCAACTCAGCAACCATTGAGCGAGATAGCCCAAGCATTTTGGCCAGGGCTGCGTCTACGCGCTCTCCAGCCAAACTTGGAGGCACCGGGAGCCTTTTTATTTCAGTCATTCACTCTGGCTTTGCCGATACGTTCGCCGCGCAGAACCCTCAGTACAACGATTATGGCGACCACAACAATCGCTGAGTCGGCGATATTGAAAATAGGAAAGTTGAATGGAATTTGAATGAAGTCCACGACAAGTCCGCGGCCAAAGCCTGGTGCTCGGGTAAGTCTGTCAACCAAATTGCCAACCACGCCACCGAGCGCAATTCCCAAAAGCAATGCCCAAGACCTGGTCTCGACGCGTCCGCTGTACCAGAGCATCGCTAAAGCAGCCAACGTTGAAATCACAGCTAAAACCGAAGTCGCTCCGAAACCCATCGAGAAGGCAGCCGAATCGTTGTAGACCAAGTTGAACTGCACTAATTTGCCAACGACCGAAACTGGAATACCGGGTCTCAAGTTTTGAATGACCAAGGCTTTAGCAAGCTGATCAGCAAAAATAACCAATGCCGAAATAGCAACCACAAACGCCTGAATTGCTATTTTCTGTTTTTTGGACAATTTAGTTAGACACCAAAAAAGTCGGAAGAGTTTGATGAACTTCCTGACCCAAGTTCAAAATTCGAGGCACCGAAATTTGTATTCTGCTTAGGTGCACCATTTGGCTGAGATTCGTATTCCAGTTCTGCCAACTGACTTTCAATATAGGTTTTGAGCTTGATTCGATATTCGCGTTCGAAAGTTCTTAGTTCCAAAATTGTGTGCTCAAGAACGGCACGTTCCTGCTCGAACTTACTCAATTCAACGCGTTGTTGAGCCTCAGCCTCACGAATTACACGGGCAGCGGTCGCATGCCCTTCGGCAATCAATGCGTCGCGCTTAGAAATACCCTCGCGAACGTGGTCATCATGGAGCTTTCTGGCAAGCTGCAGCAAGTTATTGGTGCTGTTGCTGTCCAGTTGAGATGGGTCACCAACAGCCGCTGGGAAATTGCTTGGCTCTGGCGTGCTGAGCTGTTGCAGCGATCCAAGGGTTGGCATCGGAGTCGATGTGCTCTGGAGTTGATCAGCAAGTCCCGCACCACTGCGTTGTAGTTCGGCAACGCGAGCTTCTGAAGCTAAGAGCCTCTGTCGGAGATCTTCATTTTCCCCGTTGAGGCGTCGGAGCTCAACAACGATTTCATCGAGAAAATCATCGACCTCATCCTGGTCGTAACCTTCACGGAACTTGGTCGGCTGGAAACGTTTGTTAACTACGTCTTCTGGCGTCAGTGGCATGATTACCTCTTTGTTTGAATTGCAGTGTCTAGGTTACCTCAGGGCTTGAAAGTCAGCCCAGGCTGTGAAAAACCCTAAATTAGTCGATTGAGCAGGCTCTGCAGTAGCCCAATGGCGAAAACCACTATTGTCCAGCCGAAATCAAGCGCCAAACCGCCAAATCTAACCGGCTTGATGAATCTCCGAATAAATTTGATCGGCGGGTCGGTAAGCGTGTAGATCAGCTCGACTAGCACCAGCATTAGTCCACGCGGTCGCCAGGTCGGGTTGACTGACAGTACAAGATCGGCTATCAGTCGAGCGACCATGAGGTAAAAGTAGACCTGGAGCGCCCAATGCAGGATCGCAACCAGAAGAGTCATTGCTCAGCTGTAATTAAGGGCGAACCAAAAGGTCGTCGGCAACCTCGTCGATTGGCTCTTCGTCATTGATTTGCACGTGAGCCGGTGCGAGCAAAAATACCGTCTGAGTGACTCGCTGCAGGTGACCCTGAAGACCGTGCTGCAAACCAAGCATGAAATCAAGCATGCGCTTGCCTTCGGTTTCGGTCATCTTGTGCATGTTTACGATCACTGAGACACCCTCGCGGAAGTACATAGCTACTTCGCCGGCATCCTTGTATGACTTTGGCTCAATGGTGAAGATTTCGCTAGGTTCTGCCCCGCGACGCGGACGAAGAGCGGTTACGCGCGAAGCGCCGCGGTCCTGAGCTACAGCGGTGGGGCGCTGAGGCGCCGCATCGGCCTCGTCGCCGAATCCAAGCCAACCTGAAACCTGAGAAATTAGTCCAGCCATGTGAGTCTCCTCTTTAGTAAACCTTCAACCTCAGGATATGGCTAAGGGTTGCGATTTCCCGTGATTGCCGTGCCAATTCTTAGGTGTGTCGCGCCAAATTCCAGTGCCTGCTCGAAGTCGTGAGACATGCCCGCCGAGATAAACCGAGCCCTCGGCTGGTGCGTCTGCAGTAGCTCGCTACTGCGGGCTATGGTCTCAAAATCGATTCTCGGGTCTCGATCCAAAGCGGCCACACCCATTACGCCTTGAAGTTCTATACCGGGCACAGCCGCTACGGCATCTGCGAAGGTCAGCAAATCACTTGGCTGGATCCCCCCACGGCCAGGGTCGTCAGTGAGATTGAGCTGAACAAAACCTTTGATATTTATTGGAGTTTTGCTTAGTTCCTTGGCCAGAGAACTGAGCAGGGTCGTGCGATCAATCGAATGGATGTATTTCGCGTATTGGATGACTGACTTGACCTTATTGCTCTGTAATTGGCCAACAAAGTGCCAAGTAATGCCCTCTAAGTCGGAAGTCTCCTCCGCTTTTGGCGATGCCTCCTGGTCTCGATTCTCACCGAAATGACGTTGGCCAAGCGAATGAAGAGTCCTCACCAGTTCACTTGAGTGATTCTTGCTGATCACGATTAGTTGAACGTCGTTTGGATTTCTACCAAATTTGCCGCACGCTAAATCGATGTCGTTTTTAACCGAAAGGTAGCGAGACTCGAGTTCCTCTGATTGAGCAGTCACTGGTAACAGCGATTACTTAAGGAAATCAGGAATGTCCAAGTCGTCGCCAAAACCCTCGCTGCGCTTTGGGAATGCAACTACTTCCTCTTCTACGACAGCGAATTGAGCGGTGGCGGGTGCAGCTTCTTCAACGTTGATTGCAAAGGCACCTGGTGTTGGAGCGGCTGCAGCAATTGGAAGATCAAATACTGAAGAGATGCTGCCAGCTGGAGCTTCTTCCGCGCCTGTCGAGAATGGGCGTCGCTCAATCGGACGCTGCTTTGCTGGGTCAAAACCAGCAGCAACGACAGTGATGCGAATCTCATCTCCAAGAGTGTCGTCAATAGTTGCACCAAAGATGATGTTCGCTTCCGGGCTAACTACTTCGTGCACCAAGCGAGCCGCCTCGTTTACCTCGTGTAGCCCCATATCAGAAGCACCCTGCACCAGCAGAAGAACGCCGTGTGCGCCATCAACAGTCGTCTCGAGAAGTGGGCTAGAGATCGCAGCTTCAGCGGCGCGGATGGCACGATCGTCGCCCTTTGCTGTTCCGATTCCCATAAGAGCAGAACCTGCACCTTGCATTACCGAACGAACGTCGGCGAAGTCCACGTTGATCAAGCCAGGAGTCACAATTAGGTCGGTAATGCCCTGAACACCGGCTCGGAGCACATCGTCAGCGATGTTAAACGCCTCTAGAAGACTGAGTGACTTATTGGTGTGCTCGAGAAGTCGCTGGTTTGGAACAACAATCAGCGTGTCGACCTCTGCGCGAAGCGCGTCAATACCTGCAGCTGCTTGCTCCGCACGACGCTTTCCTTCGACGTCAAATGGGCGGGTTACCACTCCAACAGTCAATGCGCCTAGTCGCTTGGCAATCTTTGCAACGACAGGCGCGGCACCGGTACCGGTGCCTCCACCTTCACCGGCAGTGACAAAAACCATGTCGGCGCCTTTTAGGGCCAGTTCAATTTCTTCTTCGTGGTCCTCAGCTGCACGCTTACCAACTGTCGGGTCTGCTCCAGCACCAAGACCACGAGTGATCTCGCGACCTATGTCAAGCTTTACGTCGGCTTCGCTCATGAGCAGGGCCTGAGCATCAGTGTTAATCGCCACGAACTCAACGCCGCGCTGACCCTTTTCGATCATGCGATTAAGCGCGTTTACTCCACCGCCACCAACGCCAACGACTTTGATAACTGCTAGGTAGTTCTGGTTCAGACCCACAAGATTCCTCCGACTAAGACTTTGTGATTTCTCACTAACGCAACAAAAGCAATAACCCTAAACCTCTAGATGAGGCTTAAACTAGCCAAAACTCTTACTACGCGCCTAGAAACTAAGGCTTGGTGCGAACATTTTGCGGCATATGCGAAGGCGTGTCTTAGCGGTATCGAACAACCGGAGCGCTTGGCGATGAAACGTCATACGTGACCCGATCCGATTGCTTTTGGTTGGCAATCAATGCTGCCAAGACTTTCGATTTCAGGGTTCCCTGAGATGCATCGCCCCAAACAATCATCTGGGCGGAATATCCCCTCAGCTGAAGTCTGACGTCATCTTTGGTCTTGGCATCGATGACCGCGACTCTGTCCAACAAATCCACTGGAAGAGCTAGCAACACGTCAATGGCAAGGCCAAAAGCTTTGCTGTTTTTTGGATCGTCATTTATCAGAACCCGAGGGTATTTGTCGCTATAGCTAGCCGCACCCAAATTTACGGCAGCTGCGTCGTAAAGCACACTATTGCCGTCGACGTCCACTATCGCAATGGGTTGACGCTCGGCAACTGCAATGTGAAGAGTATGCGGCAATTCACTAATTATCGAAATACTCTCGATCAATTTAAATTTTGAAAGCTGATCTGCAATTTCTTGCTGATTGACTAACGCCAACGGCTTACCAATATTTCCCTTAACCGCGGCAAGCACAGACTTTTCCGACACCTTATTCAAGCCTGTGATTTTGATTTTTTCCACGGCCAGCATTGGCGTTACCAAAGTTGCTACCACTAGCAAAAACAAAATCACAATTGAACTGAGTATAGAAAGTGCGATAACTTTTCGCTGACGCGATTGCCCCTGAAAGCGTCTTGCCTGTTCTCGAATCTGCTTAGCTGTCGATTGGTCAAGCTTTGGAATCTTCCTTAGCGATGACTTACCTGCTGCCGGAATCTCTCTTCGAATAGGCACTACCTTTGACGGCTTTGAATCGGGCTTGCGTCCTCGTAATTGCGGTCGCTTCACTTTATTTTTCTAGCGCCTCAAGAAGTTCAGGGACCATTCGGTAAACATCGCCGCAACCCATAGTGATAATGAAGTCACCCGGCTGGGCTAGCGAAGCAGCTACATCTGGGGCGTCCTCCCACAGTGGAACGTAGTGCACTTGTTCGGGATTACTGAACGAGTCGGACACCAATTGACCAGTTACGCCTGGCTCAGGATCTTCTCTCGCTGCGTAAATGTCGAGCACCACAACTTGGTCGCTTGCGGCTAGCGCTTCAGCAAATTGATCATGCATAAGGCGGGTGCGGCTGTATAAATGGGGCTGAAATACAGTAATTAGTCGTCCAGCGCCAACTACAGCTCGCGCGGCTTTTAGAGCTGCCGCAACCTCAGTGGGGTGGTGCGCGAAGTCGTCATAAACCCGCACTCCCCGATGCTCGCCATGCAGTTGGAAACGGCGCTCGGTTCCTTTGAAAGAACTAATAGCTCGAAGTGTTTGCTCAGGTTCAAACCCCAGACCAACTAAAACCGCAAAAGCCCCGGCGGCGTTAATTGCATTGTGCTCGCCTGGAATGAGTAATTCGGTCCGGTAAATTTTTCCCTCGAATTCGATGCCGAAGGTAACTTCGGCAGAACTCGCGTCAACATC
>JBEGPH010000055.1:0-6076 GCA_041181555.1 Actinomycetota bacterium
GTACGGTCTACCTGGCCGTGGGTAACGACTAGTTTCGAGCCGCCCAGGCGCTTTGGATAATTTCGGCTAGCCCGTTTTTGGCCTTCCAGCCGAGAGTCTTATTGATGCGAGAAACATCTGCGCACAAAAATGGCGGATCTCCCGCGCGAGGCGGTTGAATGTCGAGCTCAAAATCGATTGATGAAACACGCTTGATTTCTGCCAAAACTTCAAACACGCTAGAGCCAACACCACTGCCAACATTGAAAGTTTCAAATTCGCGATTGTCTTGAGCGGCGTAATCCAGTGCGGCAATGTGCGCTTCTGCCAAATCCAACACGTGAACATAGTCGCGAACGCAGCTGCCATCTGTCGTGGCGTAGTCGTCGCCAAAGACCACCGGCTTTTCTCCTGCTGCCAACTTGGCAAAAACGATTGGCACCAAATTCATAATCGCGGTGTCGGCAAGGTCGGGCCAGCCGGCGCCTGCCACGTTGAAGTAGCGAAGATTGACTCCGCGAAGCCCCCAAGCACGTGCGGCGTTAGAGACCATCCACTCTCCAATTAGCTTGGTTTGTCCATATGGATTGATTGGGTTGCAAATTGTGTCTTCGGTTACCGATGGCACATCTGGCATTCCGTAAGTTGCTGCCGAGCTGCTGAAAACCAATTTGACTACGCCGACTTCGTGCATCGCTTCTAACAGGTTCGCCATGCCACCGATGTTTTGCTGGAAATACCACTCGGGCTTGGCCACCGATTCGCCGACCTGCTTGCGAGCGGCAAAGTGGATTACCGCATCGACCTTATCTTGGCGAAGAATTTCGACCAGGCGATCTTTGGCCGAGGCATCTGCCAGGTCTTGCTGCACCAGCCTGGCATCGCCGATTCGGGCCTGGTTTCCGGAGGAAAGGTTGTCAACCACCGTGACCTGGCGCCCCTGTTGCTGGAGCAATCGGACCACGTGAGAGCCGATATATCCTGCTCCGCCGGTCACCAAAATAGTCATGGCTTGAGTTTAAGGCTCAGCGAACCCTTGAAACTTGCCGATTCTCAACTTGACAAGGGGTGAATAACACCGGTGTAATTACACCTAAGGAAGTTTCAAGGGCGCCGGCTTCTAGGTGCTCAGGATGGGGAATTGAGTTATGGACAGTCGCAGTCACGTGCCAGAGAACTGGTTTGTCGATCCGCTGCTCCTCGGCGTATCACGTGCATACAACGACTTCGATGACGACCCACTGGCCTGGCAGGCAGACGCGATCTGTGCACAGACCGACCCAGAAGCTTTCTTCCCAGAAAAGGGTGGCTCGACTCGCGAAGCCAAGAAGATTTGTGGCGGATGCGACGTGAAGGCACAGTGCCTCGAGTACGCACTAAAGAACGATGAGCGTTTTGGAATCTGGGGCGGACTATCAGAGCGCGAACGTCGCAAGCTTAAAAAGCGCGCGTAAATTTCGGCGGTAGCCGAGCACCTGATGAAAACTTTCGTCACCGCAATAATCGTCAGTCACAATTCAACTGACTTTCTTGAGCAAACAATTGCGGCGACTAAATCTCAAAACGTAGATCAACTAATAATTGTTGAAACCGGCGATGCCGAAAATCCAAACGCCATAACTGCTCCTGGCGCATCTTTACCCGAAGCGATTGCAATCGCAGAACGCAATGCCGCACCGGCTGCTGAATGGCTATGGATTTTGCATGACGACAGTGCGCCAATGCAAAATGCACTCAACGCGCTACTGCAGGTAGTCGAGCTTTCACCATCAGTTGCGGTGGTTGGACCAAAATTGATGGACTGGACCGACCGCAAGGTAATTGCACAGCAGGGGCTAACGCTCACTCGTCGCGGTGCACTGTTTAGTTTGGTGAGTGACGAATTGGATCAGTCGCAGCACGACGCTGCCGATGATGTGCTTGCGGTTGGTACTGCGGGCATGTTGGTCAAGCGAAGTGTTTACCTTGCTCTCGGCGGATTGACCGACGGCATTCCTCCG
Source organism: Actinomycetota bacterium (assembly GCA_041181555.1). Lineage (GTDB taxonomy): Bacteria > Actinomycetota > Actinomycetes > Actinomycetales > Microbacteriaceae > Rhodoluna. The sequence goes on from JBEGPH010000055.1 coordinate 1,980, forward strand.
CTTGCCGCCGACATCGATTTCTCAATGCGTGTGCGACTCGCTGGTCACCGTGTAGTGGTCGCGCCGCAGGCCAGGGTGGCGCACGCGGCCCTGTCGCTGCATGGAAAGCGCGACCGCTCCTGGCTGCGGGTAACGCCGAAGTCGGCTCTGCGACGAGCAGAACTGCAGCTGCGCCTGAGCTTTGCGCCTCTGCCAAGTGCACTGCTGTTTTGGTTTTTTCTTCCGTTGCTCACGCTCGGCCGATTGGTGTGGCGAGTTTGGACTAAACGCCCAGACCGCCTCATTGGCGATCTAGCTGCCGGGGCCTGGGCTTACTTCACAATTGCCGCGCGGCTTCGCTTTCGTCGCAAGGATTCTGCAGGCGCACGCCGAGCGATGCGCGCTCTTTATGCCACCAAACAGCAGGTGCGCGATGAAAAGCGACAGAACGCGGAGCAAGAAGAAATCGATGCACGTCTCGAAGCACACTCGCAGCTGGCAGAGCGCGATCAATCTTCACCAAACACAGAGCAAATTTTGCTCGGAGTTGGCAACACCTCGAAATCTTTTGCTGCGGCTGGCGGCGTTTGGTTCGCGATTTTGCTTGCCGCAATTTCTTTCGCTTGGCTACCTGTCGGTCAGGCAATTAGTGGCGGCGGAGCAATGCCGCTGAGTGAAAACTGGTTTGAACTTTTTAAGCGAGCGGGAGCAAGTTGGCAAGAGCTTGGTGGTGGTTTAGCGCTTCCTGCCGATCCGTTCAATTGGGTGCTTCTGGCGATTGGTAGTTTGACATTCTGGTCACCATCGATTGCGTTGATAGTTCTGGTGTTCTTAGCCAAGCCAATTGCTTTTTTCGGAGCCTTCAAAGCGATTTCACTTTTCACCAAGAAGACCTGGATCAGAAATCTCGGAGCTCTCAGCTACGCACTTTGGCCGGCGCTAACCGAAGCGCAAACACAACTTCGAATCCCCGCTTTAATTGCGCAATTAGTTTTGCCGTTGCTGATTTTCTGCATCGCGAAAGTTGCTCTTTTTGGTGTGGAATTGTCGGTGCGTTCGCGGCAACAGATCTGGACTTGGGTTGGGCTAAGCGGCCTGCTGTTAGCAGTTGAAGTGGCGGCGGCCCCAAACACAGCTCCGGTACTTATAGTCGCGATGATTTTTGTTTTGATTGCACGCATCAAACGCATTGGCTATTTGATCTGGATAGCCCTGCCCACCGCGGCGATTTTTGGCCCGCTATTTATCTTCGACATTTTGAACTTTCCGCTGGCGCTCTTTGCCGACCCGGGAGTGCCACAGGGTGTAGCCACCAACCGCGGTTGGCTAACTCTTCTCGGGGCAACCATATATCCGCTAAATTTCTGGTTTCTCGCTCTGATTACAGCGGTTCCGCTGCTGCTTGGACTCTTGGCCCTGCTCACCAGGCGTCGCGCTGTGGCCCTGCTCAGCCTCGGGCTGGGCTTGCTGGCCCTGGCATCTGCTCGCCTGGCTGCGGCTGTGCAGTTTCCGGCAATCGGCGCCACCGATTCGAGCGGCGAGTTAGTCTCGGGCACCCCGCACGCGCTCATGGCTTTTTGGGCCCTCGCCGTGATAGCGGCCGCGGCAATAACACTCGAGTCGATAAGTCGTCGCAGAGCACTGCAAATAGTGGCGGCTTCGCTCGTGGCGCTATTCGTGTTGCCAGCTGCAGCACTCACCGCAGTGTCTCAGCCGATTGGGCGCTGGAGTGAGGCTCGGGTAATGCCTGCACTAATTGCCGCTCAGGCTGCACGCGGAGCAGAAGTTCGAGTGCTTGTCATTGATTCCACAAAGCAAGATCTCACTGCAGCTGTGATTCCAGCCAACGGAATCCAACTTGAAGACAACAGCACGGCATACCGATACGCGATTTCAAAATCTTCTGACTATTCGGCGGCAGTGGGTCAGCTCGCGGCTGATCTGGTTGCCGGTGGCAGTGAAAAAGTCACACGCGAACTTTCGGCGGTAAACGTTGGTTATGTTTTGGTGCCAAAATCGCAGGCTGTGCAGATCGTAGATGTATCCAGCTCGCTTGATGCGGTGGCCGAACTAGAATCTGCCGGTGAAACTGAATTTGGAAAAATCTGGCGTGTGCGTAATTTCCAAGCTGAGGCGATCCAAACGCAAGAATCGCTGTGGTCGATCACCAAGGGGCTGCAGTTAGCAATCTTGATTTCGTTTATTCTTCTCGCGATTCCAACCAGCGGTCGCAAGCGCGCAGCCGGCACATCAGAAATTTTTGTGGATGCAGGTGAGAGTAATGATTAAGCAAATCTCCGCACTTGCCGGAGTTGTCATCTCTGCAACCGCTATAACGCTATTGCCGCTTGGTAATCTCCAGGTGGGCACTCCTCCTGCGGCAAATGAATTTCAAGTTCAAGCCAAGGCGCTTTCGCTAATCTGCCCGGGAGCTGCGATGAACAGCGGGGGAGCCAATGGAACTTCGGTGGGTTCCTTTGATCGAATCGGTGCGGTTTCCATCTCGAAGAATTCGACGGTTGGCATTTCGACTACGAATGTTGGCGGAGCAACACTTCTTTCTGCGTCGGGAGCCACCGAACAGGGCAGTGCGGCGCTCAATGCGGGTCAGATTCAGAACGCTGCATCTGCCCGCCTCAATGGCCTCCTGGGTGCCTCCTGTCAGGCCCCGGGCGCTCAGCACTGGCTTCTTGGCGGCGACACCAGTACCGGTCGTGAGACCCTCCTACTGCTTAGCAACCCGAGCTCGGTGCCAGCCACCGTAAACCTTGAGGTCTATGCCGAGGGTGGTCGAGTGCAGGCATCCGGACTCTCCGGCATCGCTGTCTCTGCCGGCGAAACCCAGGTGGTTCCGCTTTCCTCACTCATCCCCGAAACGCGATCGTTTGCCGTGCAGGTACTAAGCCGCGGAGCTTCAGTTGGTGCCTGGCTGCAGCAGCGAACAGTGCGCGGACTTCTCTACGCGGGTGCCGATTTTGTTTCGCCGGTAACTGAAATCAACAAAACACTTTCTATTCCTGGAATTTTGGTGCGAGGCGCCAAAGATGCAGCAGCGCTCATCGCAATAAACGACGACTACAAAGACTTAATTCCTGCGCTCCGAGTTTTCAATCCGTCCGACAAAACTGCAACATTTACCGCACAAATTTTTGGAGCCAACGAAAAAACTTTTGGCACCGTGGTTCGCGATTCAATACCGGCGCATAGCGTAAAGGATTTCGAAATAACTGGCCTTGCCGATGGTGATTACGCAGCTTTCATATCTAGCGATGCAGCTATTGCCGCATCGGTAAGACTCCCGCGGTCTGACAAAACCAAAAAACCAAATACCGATTTCACTTGGCTGCAGTCCGCGCAGCAACTCGGTGACACTCAGCAAATTACGGTTCCGGCTGCAGGAATTTCGAAGCTAGCACTGACTAACTCGAACAACCAGCCAGTGAACCTCACCATCAACGGCGTCGCGGCGAGCATCAAGGCTCAGGGAACACTGGTGGTCAAAGTTTCTGCGGGTGCGGTAACCCTAAAAATTAGCGATGGCAAAGTCGGGGGAAATCTGGTGGTCGATGTTTCCGGTGCAATTACCAATTTGGCGCTGGTCGACTATCGCAACAGCGGTAGTCGCGTGAAGGTGAGAGTCCGCTAGTCCTCGTCGTCGAAATGGTTCGGAATCAAACTCCACGGATCTCGATCGATTAATTCGCCCACCGCGGCAAATACGTACTGCTCTATATGCATTCGTTCATCGAGGGCATCCGGCCTGCGCGGGTGGCCAAGTCTTTCGATGGGCAATCGGTAAATGGTGATTTCGAAGCGTTCCTTGTCGGCCTTCCAGCGGGCCACTTCATCGGTGGAATCTTTGATAGCCGGGGCGTCGATGATGCGCCAGCGCAATTTGGCCAATTCGTCCGGCCAAGCCGACTTCAGGTATTCGCAGGTACCAGAAACTAGCTGGCCAAAGGTGGCTAGGCGATTATCACCCGTGGTGCCGGTGACTATGTCCCTGCGAAGTCCGCGGTCGTGGCGGTCGCGGTAGCTGCCACGAGAAGAGGTCATAGCCCTCATTGTATTCTTGACAGGATGAACGCCAGGCTCTGCAGCAAGGCCACCTGTAGTGG
>JBEGPH010000056.1:0-6055 GCA_041181555.1 Actinomycetota bacterium
CTACTTCTTTTTAAGTCGGTGCCTAGTTTCGATGGCCTGACCCCAGTAAGTGCCGCCAAGAATTAGCAACGCGCCAATCGCACCGATAGGGCCCATGACTTCGCCGCCGATCAGGGTTGCCACCACTGTTGACCAAACCGGTTCGGTGCCAAGCAAGAGACTGGCCCTCGAAGCAGAGGTGTGCTTGACCGCCCAGTTCATGCCGATGAATGCGGCCGAGGTGCAGATCAGAGCGAGGAAGAGCATCATCGCCCAATCAATAGGTGTGTAAACCAGAGCGTTACTGATAGCACCGGCCGGGTTTACAAAAAGCATGATGACTGCTGAGGTGCTCACCATTACGACAGTCAGGTTTACCGGTGAGTAATCCTTGCCTTGGGTGAATACCCCGAGTGCAACGAAGTGCACTGTGCGAAGTGCAACTGCAATCAACATCAGCACGTCACCTATATTTGGTTGCACAAAACCGTTGGCCGTGATCAAAAGAAATACACCGACCAAGGCAATTAGGGTTGCGATAAAGAATTTGGTCGGCAACCAATTTTTTCGCCAAGCACTTTCCAAGATTGGCACTGCAACAATTGCTAACGCGATAATCAATCCACCGTTAGTTGCGGATGTGTAATGCACACTTTGCGCTTCGAGATTCAAAACAATAATTTGTGAGATTCCAAAGCCAATACCGAGCAGCCACTCAGCCTTTTGAAATTTGGTTCTGGTGAAGGCCCAGTAAAGCCAAAGTGCGGCAGCTGCAATCACAAAACGCAGTGCCATCATGCCGGTAATTTCACCGACGTTACCGAGCTGTTTGACTACCAGATAGGTGGAGCCCCAAAACGCCGCAACCACCAGAAGCATAAAATCCCCAGCACTAAGACGTGCTGAGGATTGTTTGCTCATAAGTTTTTCGACACCTTTGGTGGTCTCGGTTCGCCTGTCTTCGAAAAGTGCCATAACTTGACACTTTTCATCAACATGCGGAACCTCGCGGAGTCGAGAGGATTTGAACCTCCGAAGGACTTTAGATCCTTACCTCATTAGCAGTGAGGCGCACTCGACCGGGCTATGCGACGACTCCTGAGTACAACCTGAACAGTTTACTCTGGCGGATGGCTGGGCAACAAGCAAAGGCTTAGATGCTGCCGGTGCTAAGTCCATCAAGCACATGCTTGGCGCGAATTCTGAGTTCGGGAAGGTCACTCAGGCGATTGAGCCCGTTGACCTGCTGACTCATCCGGTGGTTCTTGATAAAGAGGTCTCGGTTGCGATCGAGGAAATCCCAGTACAGAGTGGTGAACGGGCAAGAGTTTTCGGCAGAACGGGTCTTTGGGTCATAGGCGCAGCCCTTGCAGTACTGGGTCATTCGTGAGATGTAGGCGCCTCCAGCCGCATAGGGCTTTGTCATCAGTGTGCCGCCGTCGGCGTGAACTGCCATGCCAATCACGTTTGGCACCATTACCCAGTCGGCAGCATCGATGAAGTTCTCTCGCATCCAGTCAAGGAACTCTTGCGGATTTACTCCGGTGATTAGGGCGAGGTTGCTGAGAATCATCAGGCGAGGAATGTGGTGGGTCCAAGCTCTTGCCTCCACATCGCCAACTACTCCGCTTAGGCAATTCATTTTGGTTTTGCTGGAGTCGGTGTACAGCGGCAGTAGTTTTCGATTGGCCTGCAATTGATTTTGGTCTCGGTAGTCTTCGCCTAGATACCAATACATGCCGTTGATGTATTCGCGCCAACCAATAATTTGTCGGATCACACCCTCGGCAGAAGAAATTGGAATTCCACCGGCGCGATACTTCTTTATTACCTCAGTAATAACTTCATCAGCCGTGATGAGTCCATTATTCAGATACGGGCTAAGCAGCGAATGGTGCATCGACCAGCTATCTGCTGCAACGGCATCTTCGTAGGGGCCAAAGTTTTCCAGATTGTTTTCGATGAAGTGATTTAGCTGCTGAAGCGCAGCCTTTCGTGTAGTTCCCCAGGCGCCAGAAGATTTGTAATTCAATTCTTCTTCAACTTGTTTATCTATTTCATCTTGTTTGTGTGAAAGCGCTTCGGGATATTTGTAATTCTTCGGTGGAGGTAGTCGATTGTCCGCATCGAAATTCCAAGCATCGCCCTCAGGTTTGCCGTTGTTCACCAGAATGTTCAAACGGATGCGTTGTGCGCGATAAAAGTTTTCCATGACAAATGTTTTTTGTTTCTCTGCCCAGAGCTGAAAATCGTTTCGACTGGTGAGAAAGAAATCGTCGGCGATAAATTCAACGCCAAATTCATTAAGCTGCGCTTCTTGTTTTAACGAAGATGGTTGGGAGGCAAAAATTGGGTGATTACCAAGTTGCTGTTTTGCCTTTTGCAAACCGTCAACAGTCGTCTTGGCTTTGAGATACAGAACCTGGAATCCTTCGGCTTCCAGTTCTTTTGCAAAATGCCTTGCCGATGAAATCAAAAAATAGAGTCGCTCTTTATGCCAGTTGCGGCCCGTGACCATGCGCTCGCTCTCAACGAGAACTATGGCATCCTCGCCGGGTTTTGCCTGGGCGAGTGCCCCGCGATTTCGGTTGAGCTTGTCGAACGCTACGTAGATTATTCGCACTAGGACTTCTTGCACTTCTCAGAGCAGTACTTGATTGATTCCCAGTCGCGTTCCCACTTTTTGCGCCACTCAAAAGGCAGACCGCAGCGCTCGCAAGTGCGAGGCTGGTGACCGTTTTTGACCTTGGCGATTCGCGGCATGAGCCAAAGATACCCGAAGCTAGTTGGAGCAGGTGGTGGTGGCAGCGTTGGTGCCGATGGCCCAATCGAGATCACCGGTTGGAGTTGGTGTCGGGGTTGCCGAACTACTGGTGGTTGGTGTTGGGCTTGGGGTGGCAAGCACTGCGCCCTGTCCGGTGTTCTTAGCGTTGAGCAGAATTGGCTCATCGGCTACCAACTTGGCGAACAGCACATTTGCCTGCTCGTAATTTGGCATCACACGTCCGGCGTAAGGAGCAGGTAATCCGCCGTGTGATGGCACCTGCAAGAAAACCATCTTGTCAAGTTCAACATTCTTGAGTGCGCTCGCGAGCGAAACCATGGTGTTTAGGTCGGTGAGCGATTGTGAAAGTTTCATGTTACGCGCTGCGGCATTCGCCAATGAGTAGAGCTGCACTGGATTCGTGAGCACACCGTTGCTCTTAATCTTTCTAACCAGTGAGGTTAGGAACACTTGTTGATTTGAAATACGACTCAAGTCAGAACCGTCGCCAACACCGTGGCGAGTTCTCAAAAATTGCAGCGCTGCTTTTCCTTGCAAGGTGTACTTGCCCGGCTTCAAATAAGTCTGGGTATAGGTGTCGCTGATTTCATTTGCGACACAAACTTCAACACCACCGATTGCATTTGAAAGTTCGATTACGCCTTTGAAATCAATCATTGCCAAATACGGAATGGTCAGGCCGGTTAGTTTTTCGATAGTGAGAAGTGTGCAACCTGGTCCGCCGTTTGCAATGGTTGCATTTAGCTGCCCGAGTGATTGCTCAAGATATCCTGGCCCACCACTGGTGCTCGGACAAGCAGGCCACGGCACCATTAAGTCACGAGGAAATGAAACCGCTACAGCGTTTTTACGATCAGCAGAAACGTGAAGCAAAATCATTACGTCGGCGAGAGTTGAGGTTTCGTTTCCGTAGCCCTTGCCCTGGCCCTTACGAGTGTCTGAGCCAACCAGCAACATGTTGATTGGGCCTTTTAGATCTGCTGCAGTGAGAGTCTTTGAGTTTGGCAAATCGATGCCGTTGCCTTGAATTGTGCTGCTTAGTTCCCAAACTGCAACTCCAGCAATCGCCAGAGAAGCACCGGCCACCATGGCTAGAGCCTTGATCAGAATGCCGCCGAAAGCCGAAGCTCGCGACTGAACCTTCAGGCGGCCGTGACGAGCAAGGGCTCGAGGGGCGCGCTTTTTGAAGATTGGCATTGATGGCTTTCTTGGGGAATGAATACCCAGTTTAAAACGGATTAGCAGTCAAACCAAGGGCTTCAGATAATTCACAGGTTCTATGAACTACTTGAAACCAATCTCTACTCGACGCACCCAAGCGCCAAGCTGGTTGTCGGTAATTCCAGAAACTTGATATGTCAGTTTGCTGCCCAGAATCAAACGCAATGCATCACAGGCAACCTTCGCACGCTTCAATGCGAGAGCCTTATCGCCAGGAAGAGCATTTGGCCCTTCGGTGTAGCCAACACACTGAACGACTGTTGCCTTCATCGACTTAGCGCTTTGAATTAGTTTCTTGTGAGTCGCGGTTAGCAAAGGCGAGCCAGGGGCGAATGCGCCCAAAACAATCGTCTTGTCAGAAGATGAATTGATGTTTTGTCGCTGCACTCTAAGCACTCGGAATGCGTTGCCCCAATAAACCTTGCCTTTGTCGTTCTTGATTTCAAGATCGTAAACACCAGGATCAAGTGGTGGAATATCAATCTTCAACTCATTCTCAGTTATCGGAGTCGAAGTGGTAGGGAATGCATTACCAACTGGAGGAATAACAGTTACTGCAGTGCTCTGCGTAAAGTTGCTTCCAGTCAAGGTGAGTGTGCTTGCAGTACCCGGTTGAACTTGGCTGTTGGTAAAGCCACCAATCTGCGGGCTCAATGGTGGCGGTGGTGGAGGTACAACCCCAGTTGTAGGAATTACAGCGGCACTCGCAGCCGAAGAGCTAGATGTTCCAACTATGTTGGTTGCGGTTGCTGTGAAGGTATAAGAAGTTCCATTAGTCAAACCTGTGCAGTTGGCAGTAGTGCCAGTGACTGTACAAGTTGCACCCGCTGGATTCGAAGTAACTGTGTAACTTGTGGCCTGACTTACTGCAGACCAAGAAACCTGTGCTGATGCATTGCCAGGAGTAACTGTCAATGTACCCGGGGCTGCCGGGATAGAAAGCACGGCGAATGTGATTGTTGCGGTTCCGCTAGGGAGGGTATTGGTAGATAGTGATGCAGCAGTAACTGTCATGCCAGTAACTTTCGATGAGCCACCGCCGCCGGCACCGCCGCGTGAACCTCCACCGCCACCACCGAAGTATCCGGAACCACCTCCACCACCAGGACGACCACAGGCACACGGAGCGTTTCCACCGGCCATGCTTGATCCAGCAGTTCCAGCAGCAATGTCTCCGGTGCCGCCGGCACCACCCGCAGTTACAGTCGCACCAGCACCACCGGTGCTGTTGTATGGGCTAGTCGTGTAGTTTCCACCGTTGGTTGCGGGTACCTCGGCAGTACTTCCAAAAGCTGGCAGACCAGCGTTACCGCCAGCACCACCTTGTCCTCCGTTTGTTCCGCCGGTGTCACCACAACCTGGGCCGCCACCGCCACCAGCAACTGCGAATACACCTGTTGGGTTTGAGCTAAGTGCGACCTTTACATATCCGCCGCCATAGCCGGCAAAAGTTGTGTATGCCACGCCACCGGTAACGCAATATGAGTTTGCTCCTGCACTTCCACCGACACTCGAAGAAGAAATTGTGAAAACGTTACCTGCTGAGACTGCAATAGTGGCGGTGATAGAAGCCCCGGCTCCACCCAACAGAGTTGGGTTCCAGTCTTGACCGCGACCTCCATTGAGATCAAAAGTTAGCTCACTAACATTGGCTGGCACCGTGAAATTGACGTTGTTGATGTAATTTCCAACGGTCGGAGTGTATGACACCTTGCACTTGTCTAAAACCGCGTCATAAGAAGATGGTGCAGGGCAAGACATTACCGCCTCTGCAGGGGAGGCAATTCCTACTAAAGAAGTGGCTATGGTTGCCGCCACAACGAGACGTGCCAGAAACTTAGCGAACTTGGTCAAGTGAGGTCCTTCGGTTAACAACTACTTAAGTGTAAGTAGAGGGGCCAAAAACATGCGGTTTAAGGCACAAAAGCCCAGCACATTGCTGGGCTTTTGTTTACTGGAGGAAGCGGTGGGATTTGAACCCACGGTAGCTATTAACTACGACAGTTTTCAAGACTGTTCCGTTCGGCCGCTCCGGCACGCTTCCGTGCTTGTAGTTTATCGGAAGTTTTG
>JBEGPH010000057.1:0-6045 GCA_041181555.1 Actinomycetota bacterium
ATGGCAGTCGTAACAGTACGCCAGCTCCTCGACTCAGGTGTTCACTTCGGACACCAGACTCGTCGCTGGAACCCAAAGATGCGTCGCTTCATTTTGACCGACCGTTCAGGCATCTACATCATTGACCTACAGAAGTCACTGACCTACATCGACAAGGCATACGAATTCGTTAAGGAAACCGTTGCGCATGGTGGATCTATCTTGTTCGTTGGAACCAAGAAGCAAGCACAGGAAGCAATTGCTGAGCAGGCTCTTCGCGTTGGTCAGCCATACATCAACCAGCGTTGGTTGGGTGGACTTCTTACAAACTTTGGAACCATTCAGAAGCGTCTTGCGCGTTTGAAGGAACTAGAAGTTATGGACTTCTCAGGTGCGACCAAGACTGGTCTTACCAAGAAGGAACTTCTTATTCTTCGTCGCGAGAAGGACAAGCTAGAGAAGTCACTTGGTGGTATCCGCAACATCTCTAAGACTCCATCAGCGATCTGGGTTGTTGACACCAACAAGGAGCACCTAGCAATCACCGAAGCTAAGAAGCTTGGTATTCCAGTAATCGGAATTCTTGACACCAACTGTGACCCAGATGAGGTCACCATTGGTATTCCAGGAAACGACGACGCTATTCGTTCAGTTCAGTTGCTAACTCGCGTGATCGCAGATGCAGTTGCTGAAGGGCTTATTGCTCGTCACTCAAAGCCTGAAGAGGCAGCAGAGCCACTAGCTGAATGGGAGCGCGAGCTTCTTGAGCAGACCCCTGCAGCAGAGGCAGCAGTAGAGGAGAGCAAGTAATGGCAAACTACACAGCCGCAGATGTAAAGGCGCTTCGCGAGAAGTCAGGCGCCGGAATGATGGACTGCAAGAGTGCACTTGACGAAGCTAACGGCGACGTCAACAAGGCTCTTGAGGTTCTACGCCTAAAGGGACTAAAGGGCGTTGCTAAGCGCGAAGGCCGCACCACCAGCAATGGTTTGGTTGTTGCTCGCGTTTCTGGCGGCACCGGTTACCTTATCGAACTAGCTTGTGAGACCGACTTCGTTGCTAAGGCAGACAAGTTCGTTGCTCTTGCTGACTCAGTTGCTGATGCAATTCAGGCGGCTGGCGCAAAGGACCTAGATTCAGCTCTTGCAGCAAACCTCGGTGGTAAGTCAGTCGCTGACGTTATCAACGACGAAGCTGCAATTATGGGCGAGAAGGTTGAACTTCGCCGCATCGCAGTTGTTGAGGGTGACAAGGTTGACGCTTACATGCACCGCACCAGCAAGGACCTACCTCCTCAGGTTGGCGTTCTTCTTGCTTACTCAGGCGACGACGCAGACACTGCTCACGATGTTTCAGTACACATCGCTGCATTCTCACCGACCGCTCTTTCACGCGAAGACATCGACGCAGAAGTTGTTGCAACCGAGCGTCGCATCGCCGAAGAGACCGCTCGTAACGAGGGTAAGCCAGAGGCTGCACTTCCAAAGATCATCGAAGGTCGCGTAAACGGCTTCTTCAAGGAGAACGTTCTACTCGAGCAGGACTTCGCTAAGGACAACAAGCAGTCTGTTGGCAAGGTTCTTGAGACTTCAGGTCTAAGCGCAAAGGCATTCGTGCGTTTCCGCGTGGGAGCTTGAGCAAAATTACGAGAAAGGCTCGGCCAATTGGTCGGGCCTTTTTTGCTATCCGCCTAGGATAGAAAGAGCAAAACACCGACCAGGAGGCCAAATTGCCAGGTAAGAAGCGCAGGGTACTGCTCAAGCTTTCAGGTGAGGCCTTCGGTGGCGGAACCCTCGGTGTAAACCCAGACATTGTCGCCGAAATGGCTCGCGAAATCGCAGAGGGTGCAAAGCACGCCGAGGTAGCGATTGTGGTTGGTGGAGGAAACTTCTTCCGCGGAGCTGAATTGTCGCAGCGCGGCATGGAGCGATCACGAGCCGACTACATGGGTATGTTGGGTACCGTCATGAATGCGCTAGCTCTACAAGACTTCCTTGAGCAGGCCGGCGTAGATGTTCGAGTGCAGAGTGCGATTTCGATGTCTCAGGTAACCGAGCCTTACATTCCGCTACGTGCAATTCGTCACCTGGAAAAAGGTCGAGTTGTGATTTTCGGTGCTGGCGCAGGGTTGCCATACTTCTCAACCGACACAGTTGCTGCACAGCGAGCTCTTGAGATTGGTGCGGATGAAGTGCTCGTCGCTAAGAATGGTGTTGATGGTGTTTACTCGGCTGATCCTAAGAAGGACTCCAGCGCAAAGAAGCTAGAGAGCATCACTTATCAGGACGCACTGGTTAAGGGTTTGAAGGTGGTTGATGCCACCGCATTCAGCTTGTGCATGGACAACAAGATGCCAATGCGTGTTTTCGGCATGCAGGGTAAGAGCAACGTGACCGATGCCATCAAGGGTAAAAAAATCGGTACCTTCGTAACCGCGTAACAGGAGAATCATGATTTCAGAAATTTTGGCAAGCACCCAGGAGAGCATGGGTAAAGCGGTTGAATCGGCAAAGGAGCGCTTTTCGGAAATTCGCACCGGTCGCGCAAATCCTCAGATGTTCCAGAAGGTAATGGTTGATTACTACGGAACTCCAACGCAGTTGGCTCAACTCGGCCAGATTGCTAACCCAGAGGCACGCACTATCGTGATTACCCCTTACGACAAGAGTGCGCTAAAGGCAATCGAGGCAGCACTTCGCGAGATGCCAAACATGGATGCAAACCCACAGAATGACGGCAACATGATTCGCGTTACTTTGCCAGATCTAACCGAAGAGCGCCGCAAAGAATACGTAAAGCTTGCCAAGGCGAAGGCTGAGGATGCTCGAGTATCGGTGCGCAACATTCGCCGCAAGGGCAATGAAGAACTTGCCGCTGCCAAGAAAGATGGACTTGCCGGCGACGATGAAATTGCTCGCGCCGAGAAAGAGCTAGATGCTTACACAAAGACTCACGTTGATGCCATCGACGAAGCGCTCAAGCGTAAAGAAGCAGAACTTCTAGAGGTTTAATTGAGCGAAGCCAAGCCGGAGGGGCGCAGCCTCTCCAAGTCAATCTCGGTTGGGTTGTTGCTTGGCGGAGTGTTTTTGGTCACAATTTTGACCTTTAATGGTTTTCTCTTTATGGCATTGGCCGCGGCTGCCTGCGGAGCCGGTGCCTGGGAGCTTTCTACCGCCTTACGCGTCCGCGGTTGGTATGTGCCAAGAGTTCCTGCGGTTGTTGGTTCGGTACTGATCATGCCAGCAACTTACTTTGGCGGCCAGGAGTGGCAGTGGCTCACTTCAATTGGCATTGTTGCGGCACTAATGATCTGGCGCACTGTGCACCTGCTATGGGAGCGACGTGAAGCACCGATTCAACGGCTGCAGCACACGCTTCGTGACTTCGCCGCGGCGGCTATGGTGGTTATCTACTTACCACTGACCTGTTCCTTCGCGGTCTTGCTATTGCGCAGACCAGATGACGGACAATGGTGGGTTCTGACCTTTGTGCTGACCGTCGCGATGATTGATACCTTTGGCTACCTAATTGGTCGCAAGCTTGGCCGACACAAGCTAGCCCCCGGGGTAAGCCCAAAGAAGACTATTGAAGGCTTGTTGGCCTCAATTACCGGTGGTTTGGCAGCGGCAATTGCCAGCGCAGTATTTTGGCTTCACATTGAATGGTGGTGGGGAGTTGTTATTGCGGCGGTGCTTACCCTCTCCGCCGTCTTCGGTGACTTGGCAGAATCTATGATCAAGCGCGACTTGGGTGTAAAAGACATGAGTTCACTTTTGCCGGGCCACGGTGGTGTTATGGATCGACTCGATTCAATTCTTCCTTCGGCACTGGCTACCTTCGTGCTGGTCAGCATCTTCTTTTGAGAGAATAACTAAGTGAATTCGCAATTACCATTGGTCAAGGGCCGTCGTTTTGGTTACGACCAAGCTCAGGTAGATGCTTTTATCTCAATGGCTAGACAGCAATATGAAAATCCAGCAGGGCATTTGCTCTCTGCCGAGCGAATTCGCGAGACAGAATTTGATTTGGTTCGCGGTGGATATCAGGTTGGCGCAGTTGACTTGGCACTGGATCGAATTGAAGATGCTCTGGCAGACAGGGAAATCCAGCGCAAGATTGACACCCGCGGAATAGATTCCGTGAATGACTTGAATACTCGCTTGAAAGAAATAGTTGTAACTCGCGCTCAGCGCCCAAAGCGTAAACGTTTTGATCGCGTTACCTGGCCTGCTAGAGGTTACAACAAGCGCGAAGTTGACAAACTATGCAACCTCATCTTGGAACACATAATCAATGAAGAAAAGTTAACCATGCATGAGGTGCGCAGAATCGTATTCTCCGCACAAAGGGGCGGCTATGCAGAAAATCAAGTGGATGCGTTTATTGACCGCGTGGTGCAAATTCTTCATATCGAGCGCAATAACTAGTTCTCTAGTATTTTCTTTCACTCCAGCCCAGGCTTCATCAGTAACTGCAGCTGCAGCTTTAAAAACCTTGCCGGTAAAAACCTGGGCAAACCACAGCGGATACTCCCGTTCGCAATTCGGTGAAGGTTGGGGCGACATCGGCGCATGTGACACCAGGAACTACATACTTAAGCGCGATTTAAGAAACATCGTGATGCGGTCCGGTGAAAATTGCATTGTGCAATCGGGAACGCTCAGTGATCCTTACACCGGCAAAACTATTGCCTTTGTGAGGGGAGTGAAAACCTCGCTTGCCGTGCAGATAGACCACGTTGTATCACTCTCGAATGCCTGGGTTACCGGCGCTCAAAAGCTGAGCTACTCCACACGAGTGCAGCTCGCAAATGACCCGCTCGAATTGCTTGCTGTGGATGGCCCAACCAACGAATCCAAGAGCGACAGCGACGCCGCGGCTTGGTTGCCTAGAACTGCCTATCGGTGCGCATATGTGGCTCGTCAGATAGCCGTGAAACGCAAATACCGGCTTTGGGTTACTTCCGAGGAAAGATCTGCAATGAGCTCGGTGCTGTCCGCCTGCCCAGGTTTTAAGCTTCCATAAGGCTCTGGCGCGGCCAAATCCTCGCGGTTAGACTTTAGTTTTAGGCCAATCAGCCAATTCAAGAGGTAACCATGGGTAGACATGCAGTAGAGCGCCTGCCGCTCGGCGCACGCCTGTTTCCTCGGCTACATGCCTTCTTCGACGGCAAAGTCAGCGCCATGTTGCCGCACTTGGCTAAAAAGACCATTCGCGCCGGCTGGGGCTTTGGCGCGGTTGCTGCGCTGTCGCTGGTTTCAATCGTCGACCCATATTCGGGCACCATGGCCAGTGCCGACACCATCTCTGTTTACGACCCGGCATCGGCTAACGATGAGCAGAATTACGGTCTTGCTTCAACTCAGACCATTTCATTCGCCCGCGGTGGATTCAACATCCTCACTGGCAAGGATGCATTATTCGTGAAGACAGCAGAGCTACCATCTCCAGGTACCTCTAAGGAATATGCATTGCGCAAGCTCATGTCGATGGGCTGGGATTCAGATCAGTACTCGTGCCTGGTAACTCTGTGGGAGCGTGAATCTAACTGGCGCGTAAATGCTGTCAACAAGGGTTCTGGTGCTTATGGAATTCCGCAGGCGTTGCCTGGAACCAAAATGGCTTCTGAAGGTGCCGACTGGTTGACCAACCCGCAGACCCAAATCAACTGGGGACTGAACTACATTAAGAGTCGTTTTGGCGCACCGTGTGGAGCTTTGGCCCATTCAAATAAGTACGGCTGGTACTAATGCCTCGAAGTAATCGTCCGAAGCGTTCGCGCAAGGAAAACGCTGAGAGCACCGAACTCAACTTGGACGCCGTTCGAATTGGAATTCGAAAAACAGTAGTCAAAAACGGTGTCGAATACATTGTGCAAACCACAGCCGGAACCAAAGCCG
Source organism: Actinomycetota bacterium (assembly GCA_041181555.1). Taxonomy (GTDB): domain Bacteria; phylum Actinomycetota; class Actinomycetes; order Actinomycetales; family Microbacteriaceae; genus Rhodoluna. The sequence goes on from JBEGPH010000057.1 coordinate 5,880, forward strand.
ACGATGGAAAAACTTGGGTCTGCCCATACTGCAACCTAATGATCACTAAGGGGACGGCTCACACAGTAGCCTGGGATGCTCATCGAGATATCGCAACGCGCAGACATTTTCACAACAATTGCTGGTCATCGTTTCAGGGGCCACTTCTTTGAGCATCGAAATCAAA
>JBEGPH010000058.1:0-6021 GCA_041181555.1 Actinomycetota bacterium
ATAACCAGAATCAATGCGGTGACCAAAAGGCGAATCAACATGATTCGGTTTAGTGCAAAAGGAGTGCCTTCGAAAGCAACGATCTCTGGATAGAACTCCATGATCGATGGAGCGTGAAATCCGCTGCCCGACTCTTCAGAGCTGGCTGCATAAGGAAGCAGGTTCACGAGATTAGCTAACAGCGCAAGCTCCTGTGTCGGGGCAAGTGAAAACACTCGCGGCGATTGGGGTGTTTAGAACGGAATTTTGCCCCGCTCTTTGCCCAATTCTAACAGCATCAAAACCAGTGAAAATGCGGTTTCCCGCCCTTCGGCAGATGAATTTTGAAACTAGTGCCCCACGGTTGGGATACGGGTCTTGAGCACCGCAATTGCATCCAAAGCAAGGCTGCCAATCACCGACAAGACGATGCAAACAAACAAAATTGGACCAACGATAAACGTGGCTCCCTTGAGCATCAGAACTAAGCCAATAAACAGCAGCAGTTTGAAGATCCAACCGCCCAGTACAACGCCAAAAAAGCCGCCGAGCGACAGTTTTCCGCCAAGCCATACGCTGAGCGCGGTCATCGAGACAAAAAGTAGAGCCATCGACGCGCCAATTAGGGCACTGACTAATCCAGCCACCGAGGCAATCAAAAAGCCAATGATTCCCCCGAGCACTGCGATTCCAGCGATTAGGAAGGCGCCCTGCTTCAGGATTTTCTTGAAAAGTTGCTCACTAGCACTAGCCATTTTGGGCTTCCTTCATTCTTCTTCGGATAATCGGCCAAATCGTATAGAGGGTTGCCAAGATCACTCCAAAGATATCGAATACCAGGATGGCTTCCCAGGTCCAGAAGAAGAAAAGTAGACAGCTCACCGAAATCAAGGCTGTCCAAATATAAAAAACCAGCACCGAGCCAACGTGCCCGTGGCCGAGATCTTGCAGACGGTGATGAAGATGCTGGCGATCGGCTGCAAATGGAGACTTTCCGGCACGCAAACGACGTAACACTGCCAGAGAGAAATCGAGCAGAGGGAGAATCAGAATTGCGAGTGGCAGGATCAGCGGAATAAACGCCGGTAGCAAGTCGTCTTGGCCAACCATGTGCGGATCGATTTGACCGGTGACTGTAAGTGCCGATGTTGCCATGAGCAAACCAAGCAGCATTGCCCCCGAGTCACCCATGAAAATTTTTGCTGGGCGCCAGTTGTGCGGCAAGAACCCAACACACATTCCAATCACGATCGCTGAAATCAAACTCGCACTGTTGAAGTAATTGGTCGGTGAAGTTTTTTGGGCCAGCAAATACGTGTAGCCAAAAAATGTCAGTGTACCTATAAGTGCAACTCCGCTGACCAGACCATCAAGTCCATCGATAAAGTTCACCGCGTTCATTACGAGCACAGTTAGAAAAACTGTCGCTACCAAAGAAGTACCGAAACTTCCGATGGTCAGCCCGCCAATTGGTAAAGAAACTATTTGCACGCCTTGCCAGGCCAGCACGCCGGCAACCACAAATTGTCCAGCTAGCTTAAGTGTCCAGTCGAGGTCGTAAAGATCATCAAGAAAACCAATCACGGTAATAATCGCGGCAGCGGCAACGATGGCAACAATATGAATCGGATCTGCAAATACGCTTCGGAACCAGCCGAACATTCCGGCCGCTCCCATGGCCACTAAAAAGCCCGTGAACATTGCCACTCCGCCTAGGCGCGGGGTTGGCTTGGTGTGTACATCACGTGCGCGAATCTGCGGGTAGAGCTTGTATTTGTGGCTGATTTTTAGTGTCGCCCAAGTGGCCAAGTAGGTAACTACCGCGGCAATCAAAGCAATCAGCACATAAGCGCGCATTACTTATCGTCCGCGAGTAAGTCGCCGATTACGGTCTTTAGTTTTGCTTTCTTCAGAGCGCCCAGGCGAACGATGCGAACTTTGCCTTCGGTCACAACTTCACCATCCACAATTTTTTCGGTGATACCGGTTAGGTCGATGATTGTCGACGCTTCACCCTTTGGCGAATTACCCGCGTCGAGAAATACTTGAACACTTTTTTCTAGATAATCGACAGCTTGCTGGCACGTGGTTGCCGCTGGCTCTCCGGTTAGGTTGGCACTGGAAACCGCAAGTGGCCCAGTCTCGGCAAGGAGTGCAAGTGCAATCTTGTGATCTGGCATACGCAACGCAACTGTGCCTTTGGTTTCGCCGAGCTCCCAAGATAGTGCCGGTTGCGCCTTCAAAATCATGGTCAACGCACCTGGCCAAAAAGTTTCAGCCAACTTGCGAGCCACCTGTGGCACAAAGTCTGCAAGCGCGTCAAGCGTGTCAAGGTTTCCAATTAGAACTGGAGGTGGCGATTGAGCCGTGCGGCCTTTTGCGTTTAGCAAAGCCCGCACTCCGCTCGGAGAAAAAGCATCAGCGGCAATTCCATAAACAGTGTCGGTAGGCAAAACCACAAGTTCGTTTCTCTGAAGTGCTACTTTGGCAAGTCGCATTCCGGTGAGCAGATCTGTATCGATGGAGCAGTCAAAAACTTTTTGCACTTCTGCTACTCCTCTACTTACTTCTTCGCGCTTACCGCACGGTATCGGTCGGTCAAATCCTTGTGTGCCGTCACCTGACGCCATCCATCTGCCAATAGTAATTCACACACCTGAGCCGACTGGGTGTCTGCATGTTCAATCACTAAGGCGCCGTCATCGCGCAGCAGTCGCGAAGCGGTTGCCGAAACAATTCGGATCACATCGAGACCATCCGCACCCCCGTAGAGCGCGAGACTCGGATCAAATAGGTGAACCTCGGGGTCAACCGGGACCATGTCGGTTGGAATGTATGGCGGGTTCGAGACAACTACCGACACCGAGCCGCTGAGGGCGTTGAAACAATCGGCCAGATCACCCAACTGAAGCTCGGCGCCAGGATACTTAGCGAAATTCTTGACCGTGTAAGCGAAGGCCTCTGGCGATTTCTCGACCGCGAATACCTTGGCGTTTTGCACCTCGGTGTGCATGGCCAGCGCAATTGCCCCACTGCCGGTGCCAAGGTCCACGGCAATCGGTTCTGGCAAACCCGAGGCGCGAAGCGCATCGATTGCCAACTCAACCACCGATTCGGTTTCAGGGCGAGGAATGAAAACGCCAGGCCCTACGTGTAGTTCGAGTTGGCGAAAATAAGCAATCCCGGTGATATGTTGCAGTGGCTCGCGTGCGAAACGACGACCAAAACCAGAGTTGAGCTCGGCAAGTTTTTCGTCTGAAATTTCGGTTTCTGAAATCACGGCTGTTTGCACTTCTCCGCGAGACATTCCGAGAACGTGACCTACCAAGAGTTCGACATCTACTTTTGGGTTTTCGATTCCGGCAGTCGCCAGTTTTTCGACGGCATGTGCCATCACTTCTCGAAGAAGCATTAGTTACTTCTCGGCACCAAGTGCGGCTAGGCGGGCTTCTTCATCCATCTGAATTGCCGATTGAACCACCGGCTCGAGAGCACCATCCATCACCTGATCCAAGTTGTATGACTTGTAACCGGTGCGGTGATCTGCGATTCGGTTTTCTGGAAAGTTGTAGGTGCGAATACGTTCGCTTCGGTCAACAGTACGTACCTGCGACTTACGGGCAGCCGACTGCTCGGCCTCAAGGGCTTCTTGCTGCGCAGCCAAGATTCGCGCGCGAAGCACACGCATCGCAGCTTCGCGGTTTTGCAACTGAGACTTTTCGTTTTGCATCGAAACCACGATGCCAGTTGGCAAGTGTGTGATTCGAACAGCAGAGTCTGTGGTGTTTACCGACTGACCACCAGGGCCAGAAGAACGGTACACGTCGATTCGAATGTCGTTCTGACTGATCTCAACTTCTTCAGGCTCGTCCACTTCAGGGAAAACCAAAACACCGGCAGCAGAGGTGTGAATGCGTCCCTGAGTTTCGGTCACAGGTACTCGCTGCACGCGGTGCACTCCACCTTCGTATTTGAGGTGAGCGTAAACGCCCTGAGCCGGATCGGTGGTGTTCGACTTGATGGCAAGCTGAACATCCTTGTAACCACCTAGGTCTGACTCGTTCTTGTCCAGAATTTCAGTCTTCCAACCCTTTGAGTTGGCGTACTGGATGTACATGCGAAGAAGATCCGCTGCGAAAAGTGCCGACTCGGCACCACCTTCACCAGCCTTGATTTCCATGATGACATCGCGGCCATCGTCTGGGTCGCGAGGAATCAACAGGCGGCGCAATTTCTCGCGTGCCTCAACCAACTTGGTCTCGTTGCTGGTTACCTCTTCGGCAAAGGCGTCGTCCTCTTTGGCTAGTTCTTTCGCGGCAGCCAAGTCTTCGGTGATTTGGAGCACCGAGTTGTAGGCAGCCACGATTGTGCTCAATTCGGCATAACGACGATTGAGCTTCTTAGCCAAAGCAGGGTTAGCGTGCACGCTTGAGTCAGAAAGTTTCTCCTGAAGCTCAGCGTGCTCTGCTAACAGCGCCTGTACCGAATCGAGCAATTAATTACTCGCCGTCTGAACCTGAAGGCACAGGCATTGACTTCTGCACCTGCATTAGGAACTCAACGTTGCTTGAGGTTTCCTTCAAGCGGTTTAGCACTAGCTCGAGCGACTGCTGCTGCTCTAGTCCGGCAAGTGCACGACGAAGCTTCCAGATGACCTTGGTCTCGTCTGGGCCCATCAACATTTCTTCGCGGCGGGTACCCGATGCGTTTACGTCTACAGCTGGGAAGATTCGCTTGTCGGCAAGTGCGCGTGACAAACGGAGCTCCATGTTTCCGGTTCCCTTGAACTCTTCGAAAATGATTTCGTCCATCTTCGAACCGGTCTCCACCAAAGCGGTGGCAAGAATGGTCAGCGATCCGCCGTTTTCGATGTTACGTGCGGCACCGAAGAAACGCTTTGGTGGGTAAAGAGCTGCCGAGTCCACACCACCAGACAAAATACGTCCAGACGCAGGCGCGCTCAAATTGTAAGCGCGACCCAAACGGGTGATTGAGTCGAGAAGCACAACAACATCGTGACCAAGTTCAACCAAACGCTTTGCACGCTCGATTGCCAACTCGGCAACTGTGGTGTGGTCTTCTGCTGGGCGGTCGAAGGTTGAAGCGATAACTTCACCCTTCACGGTGCGCTGCATGTCGGTAACTTCTTCCGGACGCTCATCAACCAAGACCACCATCATGTGAACTTCTGGGTTGTTGGTGGTGATTGCGTTGGCGATTGCCTGAAGCACGAGTGTCTTACCGGCCTTAGGAGGAGAAACGATAAGTCCACGCTGACCCTTACCGATTGGTGAAACCAAATCGATGATTCGGGTGCTTAGCTTCTGTGACTCGGTCTCTAGACGCAAACGCTCCTGCGGGTAAAGCGGAGTTAGCTTGCCGAACTCAACACGTGCTCCGGCTTCTTCAAGAGTCTGGCCGTTTACCGAGTCCACGCGCACGATGGCGTTGAACTTCTGGCGCCCCTGGCCTTCGCCTTCCTTCGGCTGACGAATTGCACCGACAACTGCGTCACCCTTGCGCAGGTTGTACTTCTTTACCTGGCCAAGTGAAACGTACACATCGTTGTTACCAGGTAGGTAACCGCTGGTACGCACGAATGCGTAGTTGTCTAGTACGTCAAGAATTCCGGCAACCGGTACCAAGATGTCGTCCGGTGAGATCTCCGGCTCAATTTCATCGCGGTCGTTGTTGCGGTTGTTGTTGCCACGACGGTCGCGGAAGCGATCGCGGTTACGGTTGCGGTTGCGGTTGTTGTTGCCGCGACGCTCATCGTTGAAGTCACGCTCGTTACGTGAGTCATTGCCACGAGTCTCGTTGTCTTTGTTGGCAGACTCTTTCTTTTCAGCGCGCTCGCCCTTATCGGCGTTTTCGTTGCTCTCGGCCGGAGCAGCGCCCTCTTTGGCTGCACCGTTTGATCCGGAACGACGGTTGCGAGTGTTTCGCTTTGGCTGGTCTGAAGATTCTGTGTTTGATTCTGCTGCTGGTGCCTCAGCCGCTGGGCGACGAGTTCTCTTTACTGCAGTGGTTTCCTGGATTTCA
>JBEGPH010000059.1:0-6019 GCA_041181555.1 Actinomycetota bacterium
CAGCAGGTTTACAACCGCGATGAACTCAACTCATGGCGCCGACTTGCATCCTGGTCATCAGGTCACGGTGAGGGTTGGGCGCTTTACGCTGAGCGACTCATGGCAGACCTCGGCTTCTTAGATGATCCAGGTGATCGACTAGGCATGCTCGATGGTCAACGTATGCGTGCTGCCCGCGTGGTACTCGACCTTGGCGTACACCTCGGCAAGAAAAAACTCGATGGTAGCGGGGTCTGGGATTTCGAATACGCCCTCGACTTCATGGGTAAAAACGTAAACATGAGCAAAGAGTTTGTGAACTTCGAAGTACATCGTTACTTCGGCTGGCCCGGTCAGGCGCCGTCATACAAAATCGGTCAGCGCATCTGGGAGCAGATCCGCGATGAATACCGCGTCAAGAAGGGCGATGACTTCGATATCAAGGAGTTCCACCGCACCGCATTGAACCTCGGTGGGCTCGGCCTAGACGTGCTGAAGCGCGCGGTTCTCGGCTAGCGTTCGCCCAGTTTTAGGTCTAGGTCGGGGGTAACCACCCTGGGTCGACTTGCTGTCACTCGAATCAGCCACTTTTCCTCGGGCTGCGTTCGAATCGTTACGCGCCCTGTATTGATGCCGTTGAGGGTTGAAGCTACAAGGTCAAGAAGTTCATCGATTTGTTCTTGTTCGATGGTTTCGATGCCACCGTCATCAAGAATCGCTACGTCTACACCCCTTGCTCTAGCCGCTGCAATTGCGCGCTTTATCTTCTTATTGATTAAGCGACCTCCGGCGATGTCGTCGCGTAATGAAATCTCAGTTTCAGAATATGTTTCGCGATCAGCCTTGGAAAAAGCCTTGCCGCTAGAAATCTTTTTTAGACTCGGCAAGGTTAATTTCAAGGCAACCTTGGTAGCAATCTGGTAGGCCTGCGCGAGAGTTTGTTGTTCGGCGAGGCTCTTTAGTTCATTTGCAGTTTTGGTTTGGGCATCCAAAATTTCTTTGCTTGATGATTCAAGGCCACGAGAAATCGCAATGCAGGCAACAATCAGAATTACGGCCCCAGAAAGTCCACTCTTCGGAAGATAATCGAGTCCGCCAAAATACAAAACTTCCGTGCAAAAAAACATTCCCGCAGTTATCGCGAACGCAATGTGTCCTCGAACCGCAACCGCACCAAGTAGCAGACCGATAGCGGTCACATACCAGGTGTCATAGGTTTCGAGATTTTGATGACGAAGAGTTAGATGCGAAACCACAGGGATTGCCACCGCACACGCCGATACCAGCGAGGCAGCCCAAATTGGGATTCTTAAGTTTTTGAAAGCGACAGTGCAAAGCAATAGCGCCAGAAAGTAACCAAATCCTATTGAAACTGTGAGCCACGTGTTGTTGTAACGATCTAATCGAAACATTGCAAGCGAAACGTTGAATGCGCCGAACACCAAAGTAAGTCCGGCAAGAATCAAGCGGCGAATGTTGATCATGCGTGCCACTCAAATATCCAAGTGGTGCCACTGCCGGGCTTAGATTCCAAACTTGCCTTTACTCCGTGCGACTCGAGGCGCTTGAAAATAGTCCAACGCACTCCGAGTGCGGTCTTATGCACGTTGGACATGCGAAAACCGGCGCCGTTGTCGCTCACCACTACCTTGATGCCCCTGCGGCTCAAGCGAATTGATACCTTTCGCTCAGTGGCACTTGGGGCATGAGCCATCGAATTTGAAACGGCTAATAAGGTGGCTTCGACAATGCCAGCGGCTACCTGAAACGGTATTTCTAACGAGGATGTACCGACCTGAGTCACCTTGAAACTTGCTTCGCGGCGCTCAATGGCCTCAACAAATGCCGGCGCGATTGATTCCAGTTTGACGTTTTCCGGAGGCGTGGCTGTGCGTTCAACTTCACGCTCCAAGCGACCAATTGCATCCAAGGCTGCGGCGCTAGCTGAGCGCCTAGCTTTATCAGAGGTGGCATTGGCGGCAAGCTGAAGTGTGGTTAGAACTTTGTCGTGCATTATCGAATTGAAAATCGATCTTTCGCGGTTCAAGACATCAGATCGCGTGCGAGCAAGAGTGGCTTGTATCGAAAGTCCGTTTTCCTTATCAACCAAAAGTGCTTGATCTTTGATTGCCAAAGTCATCAGCGCTAGAGCGGTTGAAAAAAAGAACGCATACAGACTGTCTTGGATTGCTAAAGGCAGCGGAATTCCGCCACCCTCCGGTGAAGTTTCAACCACCAACCAAATCACCGGACCAAGCACAAGTGACGCATAAGCGATTTTTCTACTCCAGGCTCCAACCGCAGCGAGCGTGACAGGCCCGAGCGCCCACCAAATCCATGGCTTGAAATCATGCGGTAAAGATTGTCCGGATTTCATCTGAAAGGCCCAGGTGAGAAGAGTGAACAAAACCACTATGACCATTGCGCGATACCAGTATCGAGTGTTACCAAACTTGAAGGCCGCAAACACCGATCCAACAACGGTAAGTAGCAGAGTTGAAAAGGTAAGCCAAAACAAAAACGGGTTTAGGTACTGAATTTGGCGAAACGCATTTTGAACCACGTCGACTGTGAGCAGCGTTAGACCAGAGACAAAAACTTTGTTGAGCAGGTCATCCACGCGCGCTAGCGCAATTTTTGGAGTCTCTGTGGCTACTGACATTTCTCGTTATTTGCGCACCAAACTGGCGATTGCTTCTACGTGGTGAGTGTGCGGAAACAGATCGAAGGCTCGAAGCTCACGAAGCTCGTAGCCCCCGGCCAGCAACCCCTTTAGGTCACGGGCCAGTGCCACCGGATCACAAGCCACGTAAACGATGTGCTTTGGCGCAAGCTTGGTGAGCAGGTCGATAACCTTGGCTCCAGCACCGGCACGAGGTGGGTCGAGCACCACAGTCGCGGTGTCGAGCTTTACCTTGGCGCGCTGCTGATCCTGCAGGAAGCGGTCGACCTGAGCGCAGACCGCCTTGCCCTTGGTGAGGTCACCCAGGTTCAAAATGGCATCTTCGGTTGCTCGCTTGAAAGCCTCAACGCTGGTGACATTTACGTCGGTACCGTACTTGGCCGCGAGCGCGCCTGAGAACAAACCAACTCCGCCATAAAGATCAAAATTTGGCGCGGCCTTATCGAAGCCAACTTTGTCGATCATGCCGAGCACAGTCGTGGTCAAAACTTCGGCTGCTTTGCGGTGAACCTGCCAGAAGCCTCCACCCGAAATTCTGAATGTGCGTCCTGCTGCGCGTTCTACCAAACGCTCATCGCCCTTGAGTTTGTCGTCCACTCGCCACTGCACCTGTCCGGTGTTCGAAGCAGCGATGTCAATCTTCTTTACGCCATTCCAGTTTTTACTGTGCAAACCAAGTTCGCGAATGTCGTCTACAGCAAGTGGCAAATCACGCACCAAAACGACGTCGTGAGAACGTTCCATATATGGGCCGGCGTCACCAAATTCATTTACGTGCAATTGCACGCGTGTGCGATAACCGAGTCCGTTATTTTCGTCATCACCAGGTGCAGCTTCAACTACTGGGCGCATTTCGATTCCCGCCATTCGCTGCAGAGCTTCTTCAATGACGTCTGCTTTTAGTTCACGCTGACGTGAAAGTTTGATGTGACCAAACTCGGCACCACCGGCGCCACCGACTCCCGCTTGATCCCAAACGTGTTCAACGCGATCCGGGGATGCCACCAGAATCTCCTGCGGCTCTGCTCGGCAGAAAGACTTACCGCCATCCTCGTAAACCAGGGCGCGCACCTTCTCGCCCGGTAAAACGTGAGAGACAAAAACCACGCGACCCTCGTGGCGAGCCACGAAGATTCCTCCGTGCGCCACCTTTTCGATGTCGAGTTCCAGTACGCGGCCTAGCCAGTTAATGTCGTTCACCAGTCAAGTGTGCCAGAGTAATCCCATGACTCGATTGGTTCTGGCCAGCACCTCGCCCGCGCGACTTACTCTGCTGCGCAATGCCGGAATCGACCCAATCACGATCGCCCCTGGAGTAGACGAAGACGCGGTTACCGCACGCGCCGAATCAATGGGACTTATTTCCGGCACTCACGACATGGTTCACCTGCTAGCCAAGGCAAAAGCCGAGGCGGTGCTCGGCCACCCGGATGCCATAGGCCTGATAATCGGCTGCGACTCATCCCTGGAATTCGAGGGTGAATCGCTCGGCAAACCGCACGAGGCCGAAGTGGCGCGCGAGCGCTGGCGCCGAATTCGCGGTAAGGCAGGAATTCTGCACTCCGGCCACTGGCTAATCGACAACCGCAACCCTCAGCCTGGCCAACTGCCGCCTGCTACCGGAGCCACCGGCAGCACAATCGTTCACTTTGCCAACCTCTCCGATGCCGAAATCGACGCCTACGTTGCCACCGGCGAACCGCTCAAGGTGGCCGGCGCGTTCACAATTGATGGACTCGGCGGGGCTTTCATCAGCTCAATCGAGGGCGATCCGCACACCGTGGTCGGGCTTAGCCTGCCAATCCTGCGCGAACTGACCATCAAACTCGGGGTGGACTACCCCTCGCTTTGGAGATAATCCCTACGGATTCGCGTTTTTGTTGTGAAAAAGTGCCAAGAAAAGGCCGTTTTTAGTCAATAGAGTTAGTTTTTATGACCGCAACTGCCAAGAAAATCACCAAGGTACTTATCGCCAACCGTGGCGAAATCGCTGTTCGAATCGCTCGCGCAGCCAAGGACGCTGGCATTCAATCAGTTGCCGTTTACGCAGATCAAGACCGCGACGCACTACACGTAAAACTTGCCGATGAGGCATATGCGCTTCACGGCACCACCGGTCCAGAAACCTATTTGGTCATCGACAAGATCATCGATGTTGCTCGCAAATCTGGCGCAAACGCGGTTCACCCGGGTTACGGATTTCTAGCCGAAAACGCAGACTTCGCTCGCGCCGTTATCGCCGAGGGTTTAATTTGGATCGGCCCATCACCTCAGGCAATTGAGCAACTCGGCGACAAAGTCTCTGCACGTCACGTTGCAGAAAAAGTTGGCGCCCCACTCGCACCCGGCACCATCAACCCAGTTTCCGGTGCCGAAGAAGTTTTGGATTTCGTAGCCAAGCACGGTCTACCGGTGGCAATCAAAGCTGCATTCGGTGGCGGCGGCCGTGGTATCAAGGTGGCTTACAAGCAAGAAGAAGTTGCCGAACTTTTTGAATCGGCCACTCGCGAAGCAATTGCAGCGTTTGGTCGCGGTGAGTGCTTTGTAGAAAAGTATCTCGAGAAGCCTCGTCACGTAGAAACTCAGTGTCTAGCCGACGCACACGGAAACGTAGTTGTGGTTTCTACCCGCGACTGCTCCCTGCAGCGTCGCCACCAGAAACTAGTTGAAGAAGCACCGGCTCCTTTCCTAACCGACGAACAGGTGAAGCGCCTCTATGAGTCTTCAAAGGCAATATTGAAAGAGGTTGGCTACCAGGGTGCCGGCACCTGCGAATTTCTCGTGGCACAGGATGGCACCATTTCGTTCCTCGAAGTAAACACTCGTTTGCAGGTGGAGCACCCGGTTTCAGAAGAAGTAACCGGAATCGATTTAGTTCGCGAACAGTTCCGCTTGGCCGAGGGTGGCGTGCTCGACTACGCAGACCCTAAGGTCACCGGACACAGTTTTGAATTCCGCATCAACGGCGAAGACGCCGGACGTAACTTCATGCCGGCCCCTGGTCCGGTGCACCTATTCAAGGCGCCTTCTGGCCCTGGAGTGCGCGTGGATACTGGTGTCGAGTCTGGCGACGTAATCAGCGGATCATTCGACTCGATGGTTGCCAAGCTAATCGTCACCGGTGCCACTCGCGAGGAAGCACTCGCCCGTTCGCGCAGAGCACTCGACGAGATGCAGGTTGAAGGTCTCCCAACCGTGCTTCCTTTCCACCGAAAGATTGTTAACGACCCTGCATTCATCGGCGATGAAAAAGCAAACAAGTTCGGCATCTACACTCGCTGGATTGAAACCGAATGGACCAACGACATCGAAGCCTGGTCAGGAATCGCTGAAGACGGACACGCGCCGGCTGAACGA
>JBEGPH010000060.1:0-7581 GCA_041181555.1 Actinomycetota bacterium
TTGAAATCTTGAACTATGCAGATGCAACTAAGTACTCACTAGATCGCATCCGTAAGGGGCTCGACACAATTTCAGTTACCGGAAACGTTTTGCGCGACTACCTAACTGACCTATTCCCAATTCTTGAGGTTGGCACGAGCGCCAAGATGCTTTCGATTGTTCCGTTGCTTAACGGCGGTGGATTGTTCGAGACCGGTGCAGGTGGTTCTGCACCAAAGCACGTTCAGCAGTTCCTCGAAGAAAACTATTTGCGTTGGGATTCACTTGGTGAGTTCTTCGCGCTTGCGGCATCGCTGGAGCACTTGTCGATTACCACTGGAAACACCAAGGCGAAGGTCCTAGCCGACACTCTTGACCGCGCCACCGGCACATTCCTTGAAACCGACCGTTCGCCAGGAAGAAAAATTGGCACCATCGATAACCGTGGAAGCCACTTTTACTTAGGTTTGTACTGGGCTCAGGAATTAGCTGCGCAAACTATTGACTCAGATCTTGCTCAGAAGTTTGGTCCTCTTGCCGAGAAGCTAACTGCCGCAGAGGCAACCATCGTAAGCGAGCTGAATGCAGTGCAAGGCGCACCAGTTGATATTGGTGGTTACTACCGTCCTAATGCCGAAAAGGTAGAGGCTGCGATGCGACCATCTGCCACATTTAACCAAGCGCTGGCTTCTCTTAGCTAGAGATGCTCAAATACGGCGCTCAAGTTCAGCTCGAGTGCCTAGTTTGCTGTTGCGATTCGTCGAACTAAATCGATGATTGGCTGAATTTCGCGATCGAATCCGCCTGGGTAAGTAAATCGTGCGACTGTGTAGCCAAACACAATTTCACCGATTGGGTCGGCATAAAGCAAAGCACCGGCGGCACCATCGTGTCCGATTGCTCGATATGAACCAAATGGAATTACCGGAGTGGACTTCTGGAAAATGGTTCCAAACGAACGGTGTTCTTGCTCTAGTCCAAGGTCATAGCCGTATACCTGCATCTGAGACATATCGTCTATGACTTCTCGACTTACCCCAGGCACACTGCTTCCAAAACCCATGGCCCACTGCATTGCATCGGCTAGGCCACGCGCTGACGCCACGCCTCCGGCAGACGGCAAACCAAAGGCCCGGCCTTCCCGGTTGGTCAATGCCGCGAAAGGCACAATCCCCGCACCCCAACTTGCTAAACCACTCTGAGGAGCAGTCGACCTTGGATACCTGGCGGCAAGGTCAGCTGATGGCGGAACCACATCGCCGTTCAATTCGGTGACTCTTTGCTCAAGTGATTCCGGTAACCCAAGATATGCATCGGCGTTCGCCGGAGTGCGAATCTCTCTGTCGTAAAACTGCTGCATGGTTAGCCCGGTAATTCGAAAGCACAGTTCACTCATTAGCGGACCGATGGTTAGGCCGTGATATCCGAATCCAGAACCAGGACGCCAAAGTGGTTTCTGCGCGGCCAGGGCAGCCGCTGCAGCATGATTGTCGTGGATCATCGCAACTGTGATTTGTGGGTCGGTTGCAATCAAGCCAGCCTGGTGAGAAAGCATTTGGCGAACAGTTACATTCGCTTTACCGTTAGCTGCAAATTCGGGCCAGTAGTGCGAAACCTTTTCTTCAAAATCGAGTTTGCCATCGGTTACTAATTTGGCAATAGCCAAAGCGGAGAGAGCTTTGCTCACGGAAAAGACAGTGGTGAGGCTTTCTGGGCTTACACCGGCAGAAAGGTCGAGAACAGTTTTTCCTTGAACCTTCACAACTAGCTGTGAGCCTTTTAGTTCAGGATTGATATTTTTGAAAATTTCGACAGCTTCGCTGTAGTTAGATTCAAAGTGTTCATGAGTAAGCGACATTGCTTTTCCTTACTTTTCTATGGCTTCAGAGTAACTGCTAAACATATCGATTGCGTACTCGAACGCTGGTTTCATATCAAAGTACTCATCAATGAGCCACTGGTTCTGCAAGCCATCCCACATTGCAATAAACAATTGTGCTTTTAGCCTGTCTTCTCGGTTTGGATTTTCACGTCCGTTCATTTTGGCCAAAACCTTTTCGAAATTCTCCCTAGAGCGTCTATAGCGTTCTTTGAAGTACTCGTGTGCTGGATGTGCCTTGTCGGTTGCCTCGCCAACTAGGTTCGCCCAAAGCCGGGTAAGTGCTTCTTGCTCTTGGTTGAGTTGAACCTGCTCTAGGTACCGAACCTTTGATTCTTTTGGAGAAAGTTCTTCTGGTGTTCGCGGATCTAGGTGATGGTTATCGCGAAGTTGAACTATTTCTAGTAGCAGAGACTCTTTATTCGGAAAATGGTGCAACAGACCGGCCTGTGACAGGTTGCAAGCCTGGGCAATTTCGCGCATTGAGGTCGCATGATATCCCGTGCGCCCAAATGCCTCGATGGCACGCTCGAGAATCTCTTCGCGCTTAGCGGTGCCCTTCGCGTATGCCCCACGCGGCTTTCTGGTTGCCATGCATCTCCCAAAACTTGTTACTTGAATGGTTTTAGAGTAGTTTAGTTTTTAGTGCTCAGGCAACATTTGGAGCAAGCCAGTTGCAAAGGAAAATTCAATGATGAAGCCAAAACCATCTGTCCAGCTCTACACGGTTAGAGATTTGGTAGCCGATGATCTTGATCTAACCCTGCAAAAGATTGCTGAAATTGGTTTTACTCAGGTGGAGCCATATGGTTTCGTCGACCGCGCCGATGAATACGCTCAGTTACTTCCGAAATACGGATTGACTGCGCCAACTGGACATGCCGCACTTATTGGCAAAGATGTAAAACCAATTCTCGAGGCCGCGAAGAGCCTCGGCATAAAAACATTGATTGATCCATTTACCCAGCCTGAAGACTGGAAAGATGTTGAAAAAATTTCAGGCTTTGCGAATGAACTAAATCGAATCTCCGAGCAAGCGAAGTCCTACGACATCGTTATCGGATATCACAATCATTATTGGGAACTCGCCGAACGAGTAGATGGCGAAATTGCATTTGATTTCTTTATTTCAAAGTTGAACCAAGAAATTGTTATCGAGCTAGATGCGTTTTGGTGTGAAGTTGGTGGAGTGAGTGCGCCAGATTACCTGAAGAAACTGGGTGGTCGTGTGGTGGCAATTCACGTAAAGGATGGAACCAAAGACGGCAACTTGGATAATCAGGTACCAGCAGGAACTGGCGAAATTCCAATCAAAGAAATTCTTGAATCAGCTCCACATGCGATTCCAGTGGTGGAATTTGACCGTTACACAACAGGTGAAATATTTGCAGGTGTAGAGCAGAGTTTGGCATTCATTGAGGAGAATCGCTAAATGGTGGCTTCAGACGGAAAAAAGGGTCCGGTTGGCGTTGGTTTTATAGGCGCTGGCGTAATCAGTGATCAATATTTAATCAACCTGACTAAGTTTCCTGATGTTAATGTTTTGTTCATTGCGGATATTGATTTGGATCGCGCAGCATCGCAGGCAAAGAAGTACGGAGTTGCCGCTAGCGGTTCGGTCGATGAGCTTTTGGCAAATCCAGAAATTGAAATTGTGGTGAATTTAACCATTCCTGCAGCGCACGCCGAGGTTGATTTGAAGTGCATTGCTGCCGGTAAGCACGTTTGGAGCGAAAAGCCGTACGCGGTAACTCGGGCCGAGGGGCAGGCAGTGATTGATGCTGCTGCAAAAGCCGGAGTGCTGGTTTGTGTTGCGCCAGACACCATCCTTGGTGGCGGAATCCAGACCGGCTTGCGCGCTATCAAGGCGGGCACGATTGGTAAGCCATTAACGGCAATCACCATGTTCCAGACTCCTGGTCCGGAGACCTGGCACCCGAGCCCAGAATTCCTATTCGCTAAAGGTGGCGGGCCGCTGATGGATATGGGGCCTTACTACCTAAGCACCCTGGTTTCCATTTTTGGACCAGCTGCAAGAGTGACCGCGAGTGGCTCTAAGTCCAGGGAAACTCGAATAATCGGTCAAGGACCAAAAGCTGGCACCGAATTTCCGGTGGAAGTTCCGAGTCACGTGAGTGCTCTAATTGAATTTGAATCCGGTGCAAGTGCCCAAAGTACTTTCAGTTTTGAATCTGGAATGGTTCGCATGGGCTTTGTTGAAGTTAACGGCACAGAGGGAACAATTTCGTTGCCAGACCCAAACCATTTCGATGGTCAAAACAAATTACTCAAAGGCATGATTGATGTCACCGAAGTTCCATTGACTGGTAAGACTTATGGTCGTGGTACTGGCGTACTTGAGATGGCTCAGGCAATTCGTGAGGGACGTAAAGTGAGAATTCCTGGGGAAATTGCTTTCCACGTTTTGGATATCATGTTGAGCATCAATGAGGCAATTGAAAGCAAGGCTTGGGTTGAAGTTAAGTCATCGCTTCCGGAGATTAATCCGTTGCCTGTTGACTGGGATCCGATGGTGGCGACACTTAGCTAATGAATGCTGGTCTAATGCACGCCGTTGGCGAGCTCTGTGGATTTGCCGGTGGTGCCTTGGGCACTGTAGTTGCCGTGCCTCAGGTAATTAGGATTCGTCGCGTTGGTCACTCTGAAGGTGTGGCATTGCTTCCATATCTTTTGCTTTGCATCACCTATTCTGCTTGGTTTACCTATGGCGTAATTTTGAGCAGCCCTTCATTGATTGTCAGTAACGTGCTTACTTATATAACTGGCGCGCTTGTAATTCTGGCTATTAGAGAAAACAATCTGACCAGCTATGGGATCATGGCCGGAATTTCGGCAGCAACAATCGCGTTCGTGGCACTTTCGCCAGATGTTGTAGTGAAGGGTCTGCTAGTAGCTCTAACCTTTGCCAGGCTGCCGCAACTAATTGTTAGCTGGAGAAACAGAAATAGAGACACCGCCACCGCTGTTTCGCTTGGTTCACTGTTTATAGCTCTGACCGGCGCAACCCTGTGGATGGGCTATTCGTTTCTGACGGAACATCCGTTCTTCATAATCACCACCAGCATCGCGATCATGCTTTCGCTGGTTACTTTCTTGGTGGAATGGCGGATTTCCTCTAGGGCAAAAGCTCTGGCCTAGGCCACAGCTCGTTTGGCTATGTGCTGTTCCAGCAGCGCGGTCGCTAGGGTAACTCCAATTGCCACAAAGGTGGTCACGATAACCAGTGAGTTTTCGGTTAGGAAAGCAAAGCCCAGCCAAAACAGGTAACTGGTGAGCGAAACCAAAAGTGAGCTGATGGAAACCGCGGTCGGTTTGGTGCGTTTGCGATTGATCCAACTTCGAATCAGTTGAGGTACGCGAGATGCGGTGAGTGCGACCATAACTACATTGATCAGCGCCTCTGGCCCGTAAAAGACAAATGCGCCGGTTACTGCGGCAATAACGATCAGCAGAGCGTAGGTACTGAATTTATTTCCGCGAATAGCAATAACCACAAGCGCGGTGGTTACAAAAGTTAAAGCATTAAAAAACCAAATTGCAAGAGCGTTGTGACTCAATCCAAATGCGGTCCATGCTGCGAATTGAATGCACATTAGAATCCACGGGCTGAGCGCTAAACCGTCAGTGTGACCGAGCTTGCGCACTCTAAGTGATTGTGGCACTCCGGTGGCCACACCAATAGCGCCACCGATAAAACCGGAAATTTCACCAAGCAGGTGCAAATCGATATTCAAGAATTAATCCTCTTTCAGCCAAACCGTTTGATCAGCGACGAGTACATGACCTTCGGACATTCCCTCACGACTAGAAGCAATAATTTCTCCGGCCGGTAGTTCAATTGGCTCGT
Source organism: Actinomycetota bacterium (assembly GCA_041181555.1). GTDB lineage: Bacteria > Actinomycetota > Actinomycetes > Actinomycetales > Microbacteriaceae > Rhodoluna. The sequence continues at coordinate 5,727 of JBEGPH010000060.1, forward strand.
GTCCAAAGTTGTGAACTACAAGAATTTCTCCGTTGCGGAATGCGAGTGAATTTTCAGTAGTGAATTCTTTGACCCATTCGAATGAACCTTCACCGATGCGAAGTTGCTTTCGCAGTTTTAGCGCGTGCTTGTATAGCTCAAGGGTTGAACCTTTGAGCTCAAGGGTTGAACCTTTGACACCCTCTTGCTGGTCGCGGGAGTAATCAGCGTAAATTGAAGGCTGGGGCAACCAACTCTTACCTGTCGAGTTGAAGCCGTTTGCTGCACCTACGCCAGCCTCCCATGGCAGTGGCACACGGCAGCCGTCGCGCCCGACGCGTTCGCCATTGGTACGGAAAAAGGTTGGATCCTGGCGGTATTCCGGGGCGAGCGTGGTGTGTTCCGGAAGGCCAAGTTCCTCGCCTTGATAGAGGTACATCGAGCCAGGTAGGCCAAGGGTAAATAGCGTGGCACCGCGTGCTCGGCGAAGCCCTAGCTCTCGATCCGGTTGAGGGTCGTTTGGCCCGATGCCGTTTGATGCTGTTGGCCGGCCGGTGAGTCCGCCCATACGCGAGGCGTGACGAATGATGTCATGGTTGCTGAGCACCCAGGTAGAAGGTGCACCAACCTCATCAAATGCTGCAAAAGATTCATTGATCGAGTTACGAAGAATCTCGGGTTTCCATTCGCTGTCTAGAAAACGGAAATTGAATGTCTGGTTGAACTCATCTGGACGCACCCAAAGTGCCATAAATGAAAGCGGAAGAACATATGCTTCGCCGCACATGGCGCGTTCTCCCGAGTAGCTCTCAAGAATTTTGCGCCACTTTCGGAAAATTGGGTGAACTGATTCTTGGAACCACATAGGTGGTGATGGCTCACCCTCGATAAAACCGGCACCGGCGCGCTCGACATCCGGGTGATCAGGAAGACCTTCCGCTTTGCCCATCGCATGCGGTTGATCTACACGGAAACCATCTACACCGCGGTCGAGCCAAAAGCGCAGGATGCTTTCAAACTCTTCTTGCACGCGAGGGTTATCCCAATTCAAATCTGGTTGCGATGAATCAAATAGGTGCAGATACCACTGTCCATCTGCCACTTGTGTCCAAGCTGGGCCACCGAACATCGACTGCCAATTGTTTGGTACACCATCGCTGGTTTTGAAGTGATAGAAGTCACGCTCAAGTGAACCCGGTGCAGAATTTAGTGCAGCCTGAAACCATTGATGTTGATCGCTGGTGTGATTGGGAACTAGGTCAACTAACACGCGAATACCTAGTTCGTGCGCGCGATAAGTCATTGCATCGAAATCTGCCAACGTTCCAAAAAGTGGATCTACATCTTTATAGTCACTGACGTCGTAGCCTGCATCTTTTTGCGGTGAGCGCATAAATGGCGAAAGCCAGATTGCGTCGATACCGAGAGCAGCAAGCGATTCGAGTCTTGAGGTTATTCCTGGAAGATCACCCATTCCGTCGCCGTTTGAGTCGGCGAATGAGCGCGGGTAAATCTGATAAATGACGGCCGAACGCCACCATTCACTGCCGAAGGTGGCATCATGCCGGACATCAGGAAATCGCACGACTTAAACCTAAGTGCTCGGTTGCCAGCAGTTGGCTAAACCTAGTAATCTAGTGAAGTTGCCTTTTGGCCAACGCCCTGATAGCTCAGTGGTAGAGCACTTCCATGGTAAGGAAGGGGTCGCGAGTTCAATCCTCGCTCGGGGCTCTGTTTATTAGTTTCAATGCCCGGCGGGGTAGCTCAGGTGGTTAGAGCACACGACTCATAATCGTGGGGTCGCGGGTTCGAGTCCCGCCCTCGCTACTACTCTTGACCGTATGGTCAATCCAGCAGTTGAAGGTAAAACTTACCC